>FR878266.1:21127-22838 GCA_000434335.1 Clostridium sp. CAG:492 | reverse complement strand
TGTCAAAAAGAACCGTCCCCATTGACAACCCATTGACCTCCTTGCTCTAAGCTACGTTTCACTGGAATCCCACAAAACTGCCTTTTTTGCTCTTGATAAAATCCCACAGATTTGATAATATATAGCAAATGGAGGATTTATTATGGAAGAAAAAACAAATGTGATGAGAATTTTAGAGCAGAAAAAAATAAAATATAATAGTTATTCATATGTAAGTACACAAGCCATAAGTGGAATGGAGGTAGCGACAGCTTTAAATCAAGACCCTAATTGTGTATTTAAAACACTAGTTACAGTTGGAACATCAAGAAACAATTATGTTTTTTTGGTACCAGTAAATAAAGAACTTAATTTAAAAAAAGCTGCTAAAAGTGTTAATGAAAAAAAGGTCGAAATGATTAAATCAAAAGAGCTATTACCACTTACAGGATATATACATGGTGGATGCTCTCCAATAGGTATGAAAAAGCAGTTTAAAACAGTTATTAATACTACTGCACAAAATTTTGAAAAAATAATTTTTAGTGCTGGTAAAATAGGATATCAAGTTGAAATGAGTTTAGAAAATCTGCAAAAAGTAATAAATTTTACATTGGCAGATATAGTTGATTAAGAAAAGGTGATAAAAATGATATTAGTAAGTGGTTGTTTAATAGGAATAAATTGTAAATACAGCGGTGGTAATAATTATGATGAAAGAATATTCAATTTAGTTAAAGAAGGAAAGGCAATTCCAGTATGTCCAGAACAATTAGGAGGTTTATCAACTCCAAGATTTGCATCAGAAATAAATGATGAAAAAGTAATAAACAAGAATAACGAAGATGTAACAGTACAATATAAAAAGGGAGCTGAAGAAACATTAAATTTAGCAAAAAAATTAGGTATAAAGCAAGCAATATTACAACCAAGAAGTCCGTCATGCGGAAAAGGAAAAATATATAGCGGAAAATTTGATGGAACATTAATAAATGGAAATGGTATAACAGCAGAATTGTTAATGAAAAATGGAATAGAAGTATTAATGCCAGATGAATATTTTAATTAAGATAAAAAAGAAACAATTGTTAAATTTTATAACAATTGTTTCTTTTTTATATGGTGACCCCTACGGGAATCGAACCCATGATTCGGCCTTGAGAGGGCCGCGTCTTAACCGCTTGACCAAGGGGCCATATATAATACTTTATATTTATAACATAAATAAATTACTTAGTCAAGAAATAAAAACAAAAAATTAAATAAAAAAATCCAAAAATATAGCTTTAATTATTTAAATGTGATATAAATATAAAGTATAAATTGGAGTGGTATCGAAGTGGTCATAACGAGGCGCACTCGAAATGCGTTAGCTCTGAATAAGGGCCCGTGGGTTCGAATCCCACTCACTCCGCCAAAATAATATTAGGAGGAAAAGTATGAGGTGTCCAAACTGTGGCAGTGAAAGTATATCTAGTATAGTAGATACAAAAACAAAAACCAAAGGATTTGACGGAAATAATGCATGTTGTGGATATTTGTTATTCGGATGGCCAGGTGTTTTATGCGGATTATGTAATACAGGAGATACTGTAACAAGAACTAAAACAACTAATATCTGTAACAATTGTGGACATAGATTTTAAAAATGAAAAAGGAAACAAAAATAAAAACATGGGCATTTTTTATGAGGTTAGGCAATAAATGTGGATGCCACCAAATGGAAGAGCAC
>FR878266.1:0-21101 GCA_000434335.1 Clostridium sp. CAG:492 | reverse complement strand
AAAGCACAGTTTTAAAATAAAGGGTTATCAATTTCCTGTATGTAGTAGATGTACAGGAATATTAACAGGTCAAATAATTGGAATAATAATATATTTATTAAAATTTAGAGTACCGTTATATATAAGTATTATATTTTTATTAATTATGTTTATAGATTGGTACATACAATACAAGAAAATAAAGGAATCAACAAATATAAGAAGATTTGTAACTCGGAAATTTAGCAGGAATAGCACAAACAAGTATATTGATAGAGTTAATAATATTTATATGTAACATATTTAAATAAAAACAAAAGTCGAGGAAAAAAGAAAGATGGAAAAGTCAAGAAGGATAAAATTAACTGCTCCACAAATTTTAGTATTAGGAGTAATTGCAAGTATTTTTATAGGAGCAATTTTATTAAAATTACCAATAAGCAATGTTTCTGGAAAACACATAAAGTTTGTAGATAGCCTATTTACAGCAACATCAGCTGTATGTGTAACAGGTTTAAATACAATAATACCAGCAGAACAATTTACAATATTTGGAAAAGTAGTCTTAATGTGTTTAATAGAAATAGGTGGAATAGGATTCATGAGCTTCATAGCACTATTACTATTATTAATGCGAAAAAAAATAGGACTATCAGAGCGTAATTTAATAAAAGAATCTTTAAATCAAAATTATAATAAAGGAATAATTAAATTAATAAAAAAGATATTTATTTATCTTGGAGTAATAGAAATTATAGGAGCTATTTTTTTATCAATAAGATTTATCCCTCAATATGGAACAAAAATGGGAATATTTTATTCGATATTTCTTTCAATATCTGCAGTATGTAACGCTGGTTTTGATATTATGGGAAGTAATAGTTTAATAAATTATCAATATGATTGGCTAGTTTCTATATCTATTATGGTTTTAATTATAGTAGGAGGACTAGGATTTACTGTTTGGGACGATATAATTGATGCAATAAAAAAAATATGTGCTAAAAAAATACCTGCTAGAAAATTTGGTAGAGAAATTTCAACACATACAAGAATAGTATTGATAACAACATTTATATTGTTAGTATCAGGAGCATTATTTACATTTATATTAGAAAAAGATAATGTTCAAATAATGAAAGATGACAATATAGCTCAAAAAATACTAAAATCAAGTTTTTATTCAACAACCCTTAGAACAGCAGGTTTTGAATCAATTGATTCAACAGAGCTAACAACAGCTACAAAATTTATATCATTAATATATATGTTTATAGGTGGTTCGGCGGGAAGTACTGCAGGAGGAATAAAAACAACAACTTTTGCAATAATTATTTTAATGGTTATAAGTTATCTAAAAGGAAATGAAAACACAATTATAAATAAAAGAAAAGTACCTCAAAGATTGCTAAAAAGAGCAATAGTAGTTATGTTTGTTAGTGTTTTTATAATAATTGTTTCAATAGTTGGTTTATCAATAACAGAAGATATTAAAGCAGAGCATACTTTACCAGAAGCGGAAACATCTGTAAGAGATGTAAGCTTTTTAGATATATTTTATGAAGTATTTTCAGCATTTGGAACAGTAGGATTAACACTTGGAATAACACCAAAACTAAGTGTGGCAGGAAAAATAATAATTATGTTTGTAATGTTTATAGGAAGATTAGGTCCAATAACAATTTCATATGCTGTGCTGAAAAAGGACAAACGAAATAAAGGAATAAAGTATCCTGAATGTGATGATTTAATAGTTGGATAATAAATTTTATATGATATATGCAAGTAAAAAATGTTTTTTGCAGAGAAAAATATATAAATTTTTATTTTTATATTGTAAAAAAATTAAAAAAGGGAATGTGAAATATTATGAAAAATAATAATACAACAAAAGAAAGTAAAGAGCTTGTTACTAAAACTAAAATGAAATTATGGAAAAAAATAGTAATAACTATACTAATATTTATGTTATTAGCAATAATAGCTTTTGTTACATATGAAAAGGCAACCGTAAACAATACATATTATATTGGTGAAAAAAATCTCCAAATTCCAGTATTTGTTTATCATGATATTGTAGGGGATGAATCACAAATACAATATGATTATATGCAAACAACATATGATACATTTAAAAAGCAAATAACAGGACTAATGAAATTGGGATATAAGCCAATAAGTTATCAAGATTTAGAAGATTATAAAAATGGTAAAAAAGCAATTCCAAAATGGAGCTTTGTAATAACTTTTGATGATGGATATACTGGAGTATATACATACGCGTATCAATTTGCAAAAGAACAAAATATTCCAATGACGTCATTTATAAATAACAATACCATAGGAACTGAAGATGTTTTTTATAATTGGAATCAAGCCAAAGAAATGGAGGAAAGTGGTATTATTTCAATTTATTCACATGGATTAATTCATGCAAAATATAATGAAGAAACGCCACAAAAACTTGTTGAAGATACAAATAAATCATATGAAGAGCTTGATGAAAAATTGGGAAATAATAGATTAAAAGTATTTACATATCCATATGGATTACATACACAAGAAGAGCGTGTAGCTCTTTGGAATAATGGGTATATACAAAATTTAACTGATAACAGAATAAATTTAAGTAATGAATTAGATTTATCTGGAATTCATAGATCATATCCATTAAGTGATTCTGTTTTTAAAATGTTAGTAAAAATACAATATAGAGTTTTTAGATATGAAATATTACGGAATTTTTTAAATTATAAAATTAATTTTAATGTGCATCTGTTATTTTTCTAAAAAAGAAGGGGTTGTAAAAATGAGAAAGTTAAATATATTAGTTATAGGATTAAAAACGTTTGGTCAAAGTGTTGTAAGACAATTATATGATTATAATTGCGATGTTTTGGCTATTGATAGAGATATGGAAAGAGTAGAAGAAATTGCAGATTATGCAACAGAAGCAATTCAATTAGATATAAAGGATTCAACTGAGCTAAAAAAATTATCTTTAGATAACTTTGATGTTGCAGTAATTACAATGCGAGATATAGGAACAAATATAATGGCTGCAATGTTATGCGAAGAAGCTGGAATACCTAAAATAATAGCAAGATCAGCAAGCAATTTACATAAAAAAATATTAGAAAAAATAGGGGTAAACACAATAATATCACCAGAGCAGGAAATGGGAATAAGAATAGCAAAAGGAATAATGGATATAAATGTAATGGAAGCAATAAAAATATCCGAAAATTATGATATAGTAGAGCTAAAAGCACAGGAAAAATGGATAGGAAAAACATTAAGAGATTTAAAATTTAGAAATCACTTTGGAATGAATGTACTATTAGTAAAAAAAGAAAACACAAAATTAGCAATTTCTCCAAATGGTGATTATGAAATTGAAAGAGGCGACAGATTGGTTGCTATTGATGATAAAAATATAGGAGAAGAAGAATAAATTAATTTATATACGAATACGATAAAATATAAAAGTGGTTTATAGGCAAAACCAATATAAAAAACCTAAATATATTATTATATAAGGAATATTATATGAAAGTTATTCTAATAAATGGAAGTCCAAATGAAAAAGGATGTACTTATACAGCTCTTAAAGAAATTGAAAAAACATTAAATAATCAAGATATAGAAACAGAAATATTATGGTTAGGTAATAAACCGATTTCTGGATGTCTAGGTTGTGGAGTATGTTTAAAAAAAGGTAGATGTTTTATTCAGGATAAAGTAAATGAATTTTTAGATAAAGTAGAAAAAACAGATGGTTTTGTATTTGGAACACCAGTACATTTTGCTTCAGCAAGTGGAATGATAACTTCATTTATGGATAGAGCATTTTATGGAAGAAGTAGTCTTTTTAAAAATAAACCAGCAGCAGGAATAGTGTCTTGTAGAAGAGGTGGAGCATCATCGACATTTGATATGCTAAATAAATATTTTGCAATGAATAATATGCCAATTGTAACATCACAATATTGGAATATGGTACACGGAAATAAACCTGAAGAAGTTAAGCAAGATTTGGAAGGTATGCAAACAATGAGAACACTTGCCAATAATATGGCTTGGCTTTTAAAATGTATTGAATCTGGTAAAAAAATGGGAATTAAAGAGCCAACTAATGAAAGCATTATAAGAACAAATTTTATAAGATGATTATTGAAAAGTTATTGACAAACGTACTTAAAAAGAGCTAATATAAATATCGTGAATTTAGAGGGATACCTGTAACCATTCCGAACACAGTAGTCAAACTCTACTTTTTCAGTATTTATATGATTATGTTATCATTTTTAAGTATTGCAAAATTTAGACTGACACAAAAAATAAAAGCTAAAAATCATATAGATACCAAGTATGTAATTACTTGGTTTTTTTGCGTCTTAAAAAGGCTAATGGAGATTGGTCAAATATAAGTGTAAAGGGGGAATATGAAAAATAATTAAGCTTAAAATTTTTTATCGGAGGAGTGTTATGGAAGAGCAAATATTTAAAGAAGAGCAAGATAAATTAGAAGAAATAAATAAAAAAATTACAGAAGAAGAAAATATAATTGATGAGGATTTAAAAAATGCAGATATGAATTATTCCTTAGAAGATATGGCAAAGGGCGAGGTTTTATTTGCAAAAGTAAAAAAGTTAGAAGATATAAAGAAAATAAAAGATGTTCCGTATTTTGCTAGAATGGATTTTAAAGAAGATGCAAGAAAAATGGAAAAACTATATATTGGAAAAATTTCTATTTTAGATAGTAAAACAGCAGAGCCAATAATAGTGGATTGGAGAGCTCCAATATCAAACTTGTATTATGAGGGAAAAATTGGTAAAGCAGAATATGAATGTTTAGGTAATAAAATAAAAGGTGAAATATTATTAAAAAGACAGTATATTATAGAAAAACAAAAATTGAAAAAGTATGTTGATATTAATGTTACTGGTAATGACGAGTTACTACAAAATGCACTTGAAGAAAAAGCAGATGATAGATTAAAAAATATAGTAGCAACTATACAAGATGAACAAAATAGAATAATTAGAGCTGATATAAATTCACCACTTATTGTACAGGGAGTAGCAGGAAGCGGAAAAACAACGATTGCTCTTCATAGAATTGCATATTTAATTTATAATTATGAGAAAGAATTTAAGCCAGACGAATTTATGATAATAGCTCCAACAAAATTCTTTTTAAATTATATTTCAAATATTCTTCCTGATTTAGGTGTAAATGATGTAAGACAATGTACTTTTGAAGATTTTGCTTATGATGTAATTGGAAAAAAATTAAAAATTTCAGATAATAATGAAAAATTAGTTATAATTGTAAATAAAGAATTTGATGATATAAATAAGGGAAAAATTGATATTATGATAAAAGAAGCTAAATTTAAATCATCAATAAATTTCAAAAAAATTATAGATGAGTATTTGGCAGATATAGAAAAGAATTATATTCCTAAAAATGATTTCTGTTATAAAGATTATACAATAATGAAATACAATGATATAGATTATTTATTTAAACATACATACAAAATGTATAATTTTGATAATCGAATACATGAAATTGAAAAAAATTTAATATCCGAATTTAAAAGAAAATCTACAGAAATAGCAGAAAACTTGAGAAAAGAGCGTACTAAAGCCATAGAAAATTTAGTACAAGAAGAGCGTATAAAAGTTTATGATGAATATGATAAAGAAATAAAGAGTGTAGAAAAGGGATATAAAAAAATTGTAAAAAATTATTTAAATCAAATACCTAAAAAAGATTGTGTACAATATTATAAAGAATTTATAGATTCATATTTGCAAAATTCAAATGAAGTAATGCAGTATTTAAAAGAAAATACGCTATCAAATTTAAAGAAAAACGAAGTATCATTTGAAGATTTAGCTCCTATAATGTATATACAATTTAAAGTTTTTGGAATAAAAGATAAATGTAAAATAAAGCATGTTGTTATAGATGAAGCACAAGATTATGGTGAATTTCAATTTGATGTATTAAAAACGATTTTAAACAGTAATTCAATGACAATATTAGGAGATATAGCACAGGGAGTTCATTATTATAGAGGTATTGAAAACTGGAAGAGATTTATAGATGTGGAATTTAATAATGTAAAAACTGTATATACAACATTAAATAAGACATACAGAACGACAAAAGAGATAATGGACATTGCCAATATAGTAATTAACAAATTACCTGAATATGAAAAAGAGTATATTGTGTTAGGTGATCCAGTTATAGACAGAAAAAATTCAATAAGTATAAAAAAAGTCGAAAGCAAAAAGGATTTAATCGAATCTATAAATGAGAAAATAAATGAGCATTTAGATAATGGATATAAGTCAATAGCAATTATAGGAAAAGATATGAAAGAATGCGAAATGATTGAAAGAGAAATTTGTAAGCTAAGATCAGATGTAAAACTCATAAGGGGAAAAGATTCGGAATATAATTCTGGAATATCAGTTGTTCCATCATATCTGGCAAAAGGTTTGGAATTTGATTGTGTTATTATTTCAAATGCAAATAATGTGAAGTATACAAATACTAGTTTAGATATAAAACTATTATATGTAACAATAACAAGAGCAATGAGCAAATTAGATATCCTATATGACGGTGATATGACAAACTTGATTAGTAAAAGAATTTGACATAACAAACTTATAATTATAGTAAAAATGTATTGAAAGGAGATTAAGTTTATGAAAGATTTAACAATTGATATTGGAGAATGGAGATTAAATTGTAGAGCAACTGCAATTATAATACATGATAATAAAATATTATTACATCACAATGTAAAAGAGCCATATTATGCCTTAGTTGGAGGGAGAATTAAAATTGGGGGAAATTCAGCAGATACAGTAAAACGAGAATTTAAAGAAGAAACAGGAAAAGATATCGAGCTTACAGGATATATAGCAACAATAGAAAACTTTTTTGAGGCAAATAACAAAAAGTACCACGAGATTACATTTGTTCATAAAGCTGAGTTTATAGATGAGAAGGATAAAAAAACTCTAGAAACAATAAAAAATGTAGAGGGAGATGAAGAAAAAAATATTGAATATGAGTGGATTGATTTAAACAATATAGATAAAACTCCAATAAGACCTGAAGTATTGAAAAAAATATTAACTAAAAAAGTATATCCAACTCATGAAATTAACAATGATTTAAGACCATGTAAATATTAATGAAAATAAATGGACTGAAATATTATAAAATAAAAGAACCTGTTTCCATGCACACATCTTTATGATATGTCTTGCCCTAGAAACAGGTTTTTCAGCTGCTAGATTTCCTCGCGGTTGATGCTTTTTATTGCGAAGTTGGTGTAATTCAGATATGTGCCTTCAGCGTTCCGGAAGACAAACATCAAATGTTCACCAACATGTCCGCTGATCATCAGCTGAACAATGCCATCATTGTACTTCAGCGTTTTGTCGTCGGAAAACCAGTAGAACTGATCTCGACCAGCAGCCTTGCGAAAGAGATGGTTTACACCATTCTCAAGTTCAAAACGCAAAAGAATGTCTGTATTGATGATGGTTTCTCTAGGAGTATTCATAATAAATACTCCTCCTTTCTAAAAATTTTGAGTTCAACCAGCAAACTCAATAATATGGTTATTATATCATAAGTATACATAAAATACAAGAAAAATGATTGACAAAATTAATATGTTGCAATATAATACTAACATAATTAATAAAAAATCGATGATCAAGAAAATAATTATAAAAATGTTATTAAAGCGAGTCGAAAAATGGTGTGAGTTTGACAATAATTATATAATTATTAGAGCTTGTGAGTGACTACAGGAAATAAAAGTATGGTAGTTCGTATATCTACGTTACAGATTTGAGTGGATTTTTGTATTTAAAATGTAAAAATCAAATAGAGTGGTACCGCGTTTTATATCGCCTCTGGATTTTCCAGAGGTTTTTTGTTTTTATAAAATGTATATGTATGAATTATCATATTAAAATTGGAGGAAAAAGTATGGATATTATAACAAAAACAGAAGAAATAATTAAAAATATTTTAGAAAAAAATAACCTTAATGAAGAAAATGTGGTTCTTAATACATCTAGCAGACCAGAATTTGGTCAATTTCAATATAATGGAGCAATGGGACTTGCAAAAAAATATAAAACAAATCCAAGAGAAATAGCCAAAAAAATAGCTGAAGGCTTAAATGAATTTGATATTTTTGACAATATAAATATTGCAGGACCTGGATTTATAAATATATCATATAAAATTGAATATCTAACTGAATATTTAACAGAAATATCTAAAGATGTATCTGAAAATGTAAAAAAATATCCTAAAAAAAAGATATTTTTAGATTATGGTGGTGCAAATGTTGCAAAAGCACTTCATGTTGGGCATTTAAGAACTGCTAATATAGGAGAAGCATTAAAAAGACTTGCAAAACTTGTTGGCAATGATGTTATTTCAGATGTTCATTTAGGAGATATAGGAAGACAATCAGGTATGGTTATATATCAATTAAGAGAAGAACATCCAGATTGGGTATTTTTTGATGAAAATTATAAAGGAGAATATCCAACAGAAATTCCAATAACAAATGAAGATTTAGAGCGAATTTATCCATTAGCAAGTACAAAGGCAAAAGAAAATGATGAGATAATGGAAGAAGTTCGTAGAATTACAGCAGAGCTAGATAAAGGAAAAAAATCATATGTAGCTTTATGGAATATCGTAAAAGAAATATCAATTAAAAATATAAAAAATATATATAAACAATTGAATACTAATTTTGACCTATGGGAAGGTGAAACTGATTCATATCCATACATAGATGAAATGTTAGAAATTTTGAAAAAAAATAATTGTTTGAATGAAAGCCAAGGAGCTCTTGTATGTGACGTAAAATTAGATACAGATAAGGCAGAAATTCCACCACTAGTTGTAATTAAAACAGATGGAACAACTTTATATGCAACGAGGGAACTTGCAACAATATTATCAAGAAAGAAAAGATTTAATCCAGATGAAATATGGTATATAGTAGATAACAGACAAGGTATGTATTTTGAGCAAGTATTTAGAACATCATATAAATCAAATTTAGTAGATAAAAATATGAAATTTGAATTTATAGGTATTGGAACAATGAATGGAAAAGATGGAAAACCATTTAAAACTAGAGATGGTGGAGTAATGAAATTAGAATCTTTATTAGGCGAAATAAAAGAAGAAACAGCTAAATATGTAAAAGATTCAGAAATGAATGAAAATGAAAAGAAAAACATATCAGATACAGTTGCAGTAGCAGCCTTAAAATATGCGGATTTATTACCAAATGTAGAAAAAGATTATATATTTGATATATCAAAATTCTGTAGCTTAGAAGGGAAAACTGGACCATACATTTTATATTCAGCAGTTCGTATGAAATCATTACTAGCAAAATCAAATGTATCAGAATATAAAATGTATAACATATATTCTCAAACAGAAAAAGAGCTAATAACAAAAGTATTAGAAATGCCAATAAGAATAGATACAGCATACAGAAATAAAACACTAAGTGAAATTACAGAATACATATATGAACTAGACAGTTTATTTAATAAATTCTATGTAGAAAACAGAATACTAACAGAGCAAGATGAAAACAAAAAACAAACTTGGTTATTCTTAACAAACCTAGTATATCAAGTAAATAAATTACTATTAGATACACTAGCAATAAATATACCAGAAAAAATGTAATAACTAAAAATTTAAGGAGAGATACAAAATGAAAGAAAAATTTATTGAATTATTAAAAAGCACAAACAGACCAGGAATAGAAGATTTAATAGCATTTTTAGAAAAAACAGACTTCTTCACAGCACCAGCAAGCACAAGATTTCACGGGTCATTTGAAGGTGGACTAGTAGAGCATAGTTTAAAAGTATATGAAATTTTAGACTACAAAGCCAAAAACAATGTTTTAAAATTAGAAATTCCAGATGATACAATAAAAATAGTTAGTCTATTACACGATATATGTAAATTAAACTTCTACAAAGTAGACTATAGAAATGCAAAAAATGCATTAGGTGAATGGGAAAAAGTTCCATATTATACAATAGATGACACAATACCATATGGACATGGAGAAAAATCTGTAATGATGATATCTGAATACATAAAATTAACTCCAGAAGAAAAATATAGTATTCGCTGGCATATGGGATACACAGAGCCAAAAGAATTATATAATACAATAGGAGCAGCATACAAAAAATATCCACTAGCACTAATGATGCACGAAGCAGACCTAGAGGCAACATATTTTTATGATATTTAATAATTAAAAATAAAGTAATTCATTTATAAAATAAACCTTATAAGTGAATTACTTTATTTTTTTATAATTGAACAGCAAGATTTTAATTTAAAGTATTACTGTTTTTTTATTTTAGGTTTAGCAATTAAAGAAGCAATATATCCAAAAAATACAGCAGCAGCAATTCCTCCGGCAGAAGCCATAACGCCACCAATAAAAGCACCAAGTAATCCATTATTTTTTACTGCTTCAATTGTGCCTTTAGCTAAATTAGCACCAAAGCCAGTTAATGGGACTGTAGCACCACAACCAGCGAAATCAATAACATATTTATAAATTCCACAAGCTCCTAAAATTACTCCAACAGTAACGAATGTTACTAAAATTCTAGCAGGGGTAAGTTTCGTTTTATCAATTAATATTTGACCAATAATACAAATTAAACCACCTACAACAAAACATCTTAAAATTTGCATCCAATCAATAGTTTGAAAAAAATCCATAATAACTTTTTATGATATATTAAAAAATAATCATAGTCTCCTTGCATATATATTTGAGTTTTTTAAGGTCTCTCATAAACCTATAAAATTAATATTCTTTAAACAGATACCTTTAAATCCGCGAAGTATAATAATGTAAATTTAATAGAAAAATTTATTATTAGTATTATTTACAAAAAAAATAAATATATACAAATAAAAAAGCAATTGTTATTTTTAACAATTGCTACAATAATTATTTTAAAATTTTTATTTGTCCTAATAAAGGAACTTCTTTTTCTTCTTGGTTTATAGCTGCAATTAATCCTAAAATCCAGCAAACAAAAACAAAGATATTCCATAAACTTCCAACAATCCATCCAACAAATGGAATGCAAGCAACTATAGAACCAGCAATAAACGCTAATGTTATTACTAATGCTTGGTTTAAGTGGAATTTAGCACCTTCTCTATCGCCAGCGCAAAATGCAATGATAAGACCAATAAAAGTTAAGTATGCAACCCAACCTGTTGTTTTTGCATCAAAACTACTTGAATTAGGTGCTTGATTTGGCTGTGTATTATTCTCCATAATAAAATCCTCCTTTTTCGATATTTTAGAATTTAATTCCAAAAATATTTTAGCATAACAAATTTTAGTTAACAAGGATTTTCAATATTTTTTATAAAATATAGATATAAATAATATTTTTAATTATATATTTCAATTTTTTCCGAATCTTCATTTCTAATAGAAATTATAGATCCTCTAACATCATAAGCAATTGGATCATTAAAAATGCTTGAAAATACAGGAGTTATTTGAGTACCAGGAATAATACCAAGATCTAAAAAACGCCTATGGAGTTTTCCAGAGCAATTTAAGGAACGTATAATTACAGTTTCATTTAATTTGACATTATTGAGTGTTTTCATAAAATTCCCCCTAATATAGCATATGAATAAAATAAAAAAAGTTTAAAATTTGTTGAAAAAAATTTTTTTAGGTAATATAATGAGACCATAAATTAAAAATTAGGAGGAAAAAGATGGAAAAAACAAGAGGATTTGAAATTGCAAAAGGTTTTGAAGATAAAGGAATTAATTTGCCAGAAAGAAAAACAAAATATTCAGCTGGATATGACATAGAAGCTGCTGAAGACTGTGTAATACCAGTTTTTAAGCCAGGACAAAAACCAGTACTTGTAAAAACAGGTATAAAAGCATATATGCAAAATGATGAATATTTAATGTTATGTAATAGAAGCTCTAATCCAGGTAAAAAAGGTTTAATATTAGCTAATAGTGTAGGAATTGTAGATGCAGATTATTATGGAAATCCAGATAATGATGGTTTAATTATGTATGCATTTTATAATTTCTTTGCAGAAGATGTTCAAATAAAAAAAGGCGATGTAATAGGACAAGCAATATTTAAAAAATATGAAATAATTGATTCCGATAATGCATCAGGCGAAAGAGTTGGAGGATTTGGTTCAACAAGCAAATAGTTTTAATATAGGTACTAATTTATAAAAAATAATTTTTGTAATAAAAAATAAATGCCGATAAATGTTGAAAAATCAACAAAAAATGGGAATAACATAATATAAAAAAGATGGTAAATGTTTTGACTTTTGCCATCTTTTGTAGTATAATAATAAATGTAGTTGAAAAAGAACGATACCTTTATTGACTTCAATAAAATTAGCTTAAGGAAGGAGTGACTTACATGTTTAATGTAGGGGACAAAGTCGTATATCCAATGCACGGAGCTGGAACGATAGATTCAATAGATAAGAAAAATATTTTAGATGAAGAGGTAGAATATATAAATATTTCAATGCCTGGAGGAGTAAAGGTAATGGTACCAAGCAATCAAGCGTCAAAGCAAGGTTTAAGAAATATAATTTCTCAAAATGATGTCGAAAAAGTATTTTGTGTGTTAGAAACAGATGAAACTGCAATGTCTGACAATTGGAATAAAAGATATAGAGACAATATGGATAAAATGAAAAGTGGAGATATCTATGAAGTTGCAGATGTTGTAAGAAATTTAAGCTTTAAACAAAAAGAAAAAGGTTTATCTACTGGTGAGAAAAAAATGTTAAACAATGCAAAACAAATACTAGTAAGTGAATTAGTATTAGTTGAAAATACTACAAATGCAGAAATGGAAAAATTAGTAGATAATAAAATTGATGTTTCGTTTAAAGAAAATAGAGAGCATGAAGGAATAAATACAGAAATAAGCACTAACAATATAGTAAGCAAATTTATACCTTTCAATGCAGAAAGCACAGGAACATCACAAGAATAAAAAATTGGGTAGATTCTATAAATATATAGATTGTCTGCCCATAATTAGTATATAGGGAAGCAAAAAGGCTTTCCTATTAATTAGCTAAAAATTAAAAAAGTACACAACTTATGTAAATATAGAAGGATTTCGATAATTTATGTCGAATTATATAATATGACAATGAAAGAAAGGTAGGTTTGTAGGGTGCGATATAGTGATGAACTTTTGGAAGAAATAAAAAACAGAAATGACATAGTAGATGTAATTTCAGGATATGTAGCATTAAAAAGAAGCGGAAGAAACTTTTTTGGGTTATGTCCATTTCATAATGAAAAGTCACCATCATTTGCAGTATCACCAGACAAGCAAATTTTTCACTGTTTTGGTTGTGGAGTAGGAGGCAATGTTTTTCACTTTGTAAGTAAAATAGAAGGAATAGGATTTAGAGAATCCGTAGAAATGTTGGCCAATAGAGCAAATATTGCATTACCAGTTTCACAGTCATCGGATGAAGACGACAAATTATATTACATAAGATCAAAAATATATGAAATAAACAAAGCTACAGCAATGTTTTATCATAAAAATTTATATAATTCATCAGCAAAAAAGGCGCAAGAATATGTAAAAAAGAGAAAACTAGATAATAATACTCTAAAAACTTTTTTTATAGGATATTCTGGAAATTATAATGAATTATATAAGTTTTTAAGATCACAAGGCTTTAAAGATGAAGAAATATTAGAATCAAAATTAGTCAACAAAAACGAAAAAGGGGAATTTATTGACAGATTTAGAAAAAGACTAATGTTTCCAATTCAAGATGAAAGAGGAAGATTTATAGCTTTTGGAGGAAGAATTTTAATTGATCCACCTAAAGCAGATGCTAGTGAAGAAGAAAAATTGGCATTTAAGAAACAAGCAAAATACATAAATTCTACAGAAAACATAGCATATTCAAAAGGAAGACATCTCTTTGGTTTGTATGCAGCAAAAAAAGCTGCACATACACCTACACTAAAAAAAGTTTTAATAGTAGAAGGTTATATGGATACGATTTCTCTTCATCAAAGAGGAATAACTAATGTTGTTGCATCATTAGGAACAGCTTTAACAGAGGCACAAGGTAGATTACTTAGAAAATCAAGCGAACAAGTAATTGTTGGCTATGATGCAGATGGTGCAGGACAAGCTGCGACTTTAAGAGGTTTAGAAATATTACAAAATTTAGGATGTGATGTTAGAATCCTTCAAATAGAAGGTGCAAAAGATCCTGATGAGTTTATTTTAAAATATGGACCCGAACGATTACAAAAATACATAGATAATGCAATATCATTAGTTGAATTCAAAATTAAAAATTTAAAAAAAGACTTAAATTTAGATGTAGCAAATGATAAAATAAAATTTTTAACAGAAATAGCAAAAGAGCTAGCTAAAGTTACAAATAGTATTGAACAAGAAGTATACATAGACAAAATTTCTTTAGATTATAAAATTTCAAAAGAAGCAATATATGCTGAAATAAATAAAATTATGTATTCAAAAAACGGCAATACTAAACCTTTAGAAAAGAAAAATACTACAGTTAAGCCACAGTTAGAAGTAGTTGATAATAATATTAGTCAGACAATTTTAAAAAGAGAAAAACTTATAATTTATTTACTTGTTAATTATCCAGATTTTGCATACAAAAAAATAAAAGATAATATAAGCATTAATGAAATTAAATCAGATAGAAACAGAGAAATTATACAAAAAATGTATGAACAATTAGAAAAAGGAGATAGTAATATAGTAAATATTTTAGATATTTTTACAGATGAGTCTATAGTTAATTATTTAAGTGGAATAATGGCAACAGATTTTGAAATAACTGAAGTTACAAAATGCATTGATGATATAATTATTAACTATGAAAAAGAAAAATTAATAACAAGAAGAAATGACATTATAAAGAAACTTGAAGATACAGATAAATTAACACAGGATGAAATAGCTGGTTTAGAAAAAGAATTAAGTGATTCAATAATAAAATTAGCTAGAATGAAGTAGGAGGTATTAAGTCTAAATGAAAAATTATGGAATAGAAATTGAAATTATAGATAAATCTGGAAAAAATATAAATGGTAAAGAATTTATTTGTAAAATTAATGACAAAGAAGTTTCTGAAAATAAAGATGGAATGTTTTTATTAAAAGAAAAATTTGAAGATGCTGGTGATAAAAAAAATTATAAAATAGAATGTGCTGATAAAAAAATAAATGTAAACATTGTTATAAAAGATGATAATGAAATTGATATAAAAAAGCTAAAATTAAGTACTGTTAAAGACGGTAAAAAAGTAAATATTGAAGAGCAAACTTTAGTTGATAACATTGCATGGAAATTCATCAAAAAGAATCAGACTATTCTAATAAAAATAATTTCTGAAGAAGTTGAAAAAGAGACATCTAAAAATGGAAAATCAGAAAACAAAAAAGAAGTATCAACAAAAAAATCTGTAGATAAGCAAGATAAAATAGATAAAATCATAGAAAAAGCTAAAAAGGCTGGAAGTATAACATATGGTGAACTTGCATTAGAGCTTGGAGACTTTACACCAGATCAAATAGAAGAAGTTTTTGAAAAATTTGAAAAAAATGGTATAAACATATATAAAGAAGAAACTGATGATGATGAACCAGATTTAGAAGATTTAGAAGAAGTAGAAGAAATAAAATTAGAAGAAATAGACGTAAACAATATTGAAGGTGTTAGCGTTGATGATCCAGTTAGAATGTATTTAAGAGAAATTGGTAAAATACCACTTTTAACATACGAACAAGAAATTGAACTTGCAAAAGGAGTTCTTACTGGAGATGAAGAGGCCAAGAAAAAACTTGCAGAATCAAACTTAAGATTAGTTGTAAGTATAGCAAAAAAATATGTTGGAAGAGGAATGTTATTTTTAGATTTAATTCAAGAAGGTAACATGGGATTGATAAAAGCAGTAGAAAAATTTGACTATACAAAAGGATATAAATTCAGTACGTATGCAACTTGGTGGATTAGACAAGCTATAACAAGAGCTATAGCAGATCAAGCAAGAACAATAAGAATACCTGTGCATATGGTTGAAACAATAAATAAATTAATTCGTACATCAAGACACTTATTACAACAACTTGGAAGAGAGCCTACCCCAGAGGAAATTGCAAAAGAAATGGAAATTCCAGTAGAAAAAGTTGTTGAAATACAAAAAATAGCACAAGATCCAGTATCATTAGAAACTCCAATTGGAGAAGAAGATGATAGCCATTTAGGTGATTTTATACAAGATGATGATTCACCAGCTCCACAAGATTCTGTAGCATACACATTACTAAAAGAGCAATTAGAAGAAGTAATGAGTACATTAACACCAAGAGAAGCGAAGGTTTTAAAACTAAGATTTGGATTAGAAGATGGAAAAGCTAGAACACTAGAAGAAGTTGGAAAAGAATTTAAAGTAACTCGTGAAAGAATAAGACAAATTGAAGCAAAAGCTTTAAGAAAATTAAGACATCCAAGTAGAAGCAAAAAATTAAAAGATTATATGAATTAATAATAATTTAAAAGTATATAAAAAGGAAAAAAATCAAGCAAAATTGAAGAAATTCACTAGAAAGTATTGATTTTTTCCTTTTTTTATGTTAATATTATTGTATATCTTTTATAAAAATATGGAGGTGCGAAGTATCGCAAATGGAAAAAAAAGTGAAAACAAGAAAAAAAATATGGAAACTTGTCGACATTAGAGATATATGGAAAAAATTAACAGATCCAGAAAAAGATGATGAATTTGAAGAAGTAGATGATTCAGCTAAAAAAGAATTTGAAGAAAATTTAATAGATATACAAAGAAAAACAGGAACAATAAAAAAGGATGAAAATTTAACTAAAAGTTCAAAATACCAAATTAAAGGACAAACTACAAGAGGTGAAAGAAATTCATATACTAAAGGTCGAGAAGAAAGAGACTGAAAGTAAAATAAAAACGAAATAATTTAAAATTATTTCGTTTTTATTATTGACAAAACATAAAAAAGCAATTATAATATTAATCGTTGACGGCGAGATAGCTCAGTTGGCTAGAGCATCCGGTTCATACCCGGCAGGTCGATGGTTCGAATCCATTTCTCGCTACCACTTAATAAAATAAAAAAGAACTTAAAATCGAAGTAAATAATGACATTTTTAGTCATATATACTTCGATTATTATTTATTTTTAGAAATGAAATTTATTTGGCAACTTTTTCATTTTTATATAAATTTTCATATTCTTTACATTTTATTTTATATTCCATTTGCTGTGATAAGTATCTATAATACATATATGCTTGCTCATATTGAACAGCTGGATTAAAAAAATTTTGCTCACTAATATTAGGATCAATATTACTTCCATCAAAAGGAGTATAAGGTTGATATCCATTATAATTATTATATTCCATAAAATCATCCCTTTCTTAAATTTTTTGTGATAAAAGTTCACTTAAAATTAACATACAAATAAAAATTATTATTTTTATTAAAATATATTAAAAAAATTAAACATTATGAATAATATTTTTCTTTTGATTAACCAAAAGAGCAAAAATAATTACAAAAATTAGTACAATAACAAAGCCATAATAAACCCAATTATTTACATATGAAACCTGATTAGGAATGTCAATATTAAATACAAAACAATTTTTTATAAATAAAAAAGTATATAAGCTAGCAAAAAAGCCTTGTAACAGTTTTCCGAGTGTATATGTTTTTATAGATAATTTTTCTTTTGAAATAATACTTAAAACTTGAAGAAGAACAGAAAAGCCACCAAAGCCAAGTAAAAATGCACACAATATAATATTAGTTGAAATTGCCTTAGTATGTACTGAACTAACAATATTTACACCATTAGTAAGTTCAATTATTCCACTTATTAAACCTTTGCTAAAGTTAGAAGGAATTCCAAAAATACTAAAAGTATTACTTACTAAACTAATTAAATTCAGTCTATTAAGTATTGCTAAAATTACAGAAAATAGTACAACAAAACCGCCAATAAGCATTACTGTTGATATAGCATTATAAATACTGCTTCCTAAAATATTACCAAGATTACTTAACGAATTAGTTAAATGTTCCTGATTTTTTAAAGAAAATTCGTGTTTTATTTCATCAGCTTTGTATATTTTTGAACAAATTCCAAGTATTAGTCCAACTGTAATACTTGAAAGCAGATGTGTTATAAAAAGTAAAATTCCTATAGAAGTATTTCCAAATAAAAGAATTCCAACTGTGCCAATAATAAAAAGTGGCCCAGAATTATTAGTAAATGCTAACATTCTTTCAGCTTCATTTTTTGTACAAATACCGTTTTTGTAAAAATCAGTTACAATTTTTGCTCCAACAGGGTAACCACTAATAATTCCCATAATAAAAGCATATGCTCCTTCTCCAGGAATATTAAATAGAGGTTTCATCAAAGGGCTTAAAAATTTACCAAATAATGATGTAATATTTGTATAATTTAAAAGTTCAGTAGCAATAAAAAATGGAAACAACGAAGGAACAACACAAGTAGCCCAAAGAGTCAAACCATTTTTTGCGGCCACCAAGTTTTGCTTAGAAAAAGCTATTAAAAAAATTAAGAACAAAGCAAACAATATTG
Source organism: Clostridium sp. CAG:492 (assembly GCA_000434335.1). Lineage (GTDB taxonomy): Bacteria > Bacillota > Clostridia > TANB77 > CAG-508 > CAG-492. Next base: position 2,311 of record FR878266.1, on the reverse strand, counting down.
TAAGTGAATTACGTTTTAGTTTTATCACTAAAAATTTCATTAATAAACAGAGCCCTTTCTTGGATAAATTTTTAATAAAACTTATGCATATTAAAAGAAATTATGAATAAAAAATATTAAAATATTGAATTTATTAAATCTTTGCTATATAATTTAGGTCACAATTATTGGAATATTTTTGTAATTACGAAAATATTTTATAATAATTATAATTGAAAGGACGTGTAATATGAAAATTATTGAAGTAAATGTCAATAATGAAAACAAATATCTAAATCAAATTGCAAATTTAGAAGAGCAAGTATTGCAAAATATGGAAGCAAATGGCCAAATAGGACAATTATTTATTACAGGAGCTGAGGATATTAGTGAATATATTCATTCACAAAACAATACAGTATTGGTCTCTGTAGATGATTCTGATAAAGTTGATGCTGCTACATATATAACACAAGGGCAAAATATGTTTACATACAATGATATTACGAAATATTTTAAAGCATCTAAAGAATATGAGTCATATGTAAAATCAAAATATGCAAATGAAACAGATTATAAAAAGGCGGCTTTAGAGGCGTATGAGTTAAAAATGAAAGCGTATGATTATGCAAGAAAAAAGATTTTACAAGAATTTCCTAAATATTCTAGTATTAATGAATTTTTACAGGGAGAGCTAAATGGCGAAGGTAAATTTGATGAAAAAAGTCCATTACGTGAAAAAATTAATTCATATATGTTTGAATATATAAGAGATGTCCAAAATAGCGGGGTTAGAGATGCTATAAAAAAATATGAAGAGTTTTATTGGATGACATTTTCACAGATTAGGAAGTTAATATATGGAAAAAATCAGCCACGTGTGATTAAGCAAAACAAAGCGACCAAAGAGCTTGAAGAAAATCTTGAATTAGAAGAAGAATATGATAGATTAAGTAAAGAGGCACATTTAATTATTTATGACGAAAAGAAAAATTTTGAACCAAATAAATACTTTTCAGCTAATCCACAAAACTCAATTGAAATTGATACATATATAACAGATCCTAATAAAAGAAGTTGTGGAAAGGCAAGAGTTTTGGTATATGAAGGTATAAAAAAGCATATACAAAAATTTTTCTCTAATCCAGAAAATGAAGAGATATTCTTATGTTCAACATTACATAGAGATAATGTTTCATCAAAATATGTTTCAGAATTTTTTGATTTAAAAGATAGCTTATTTGTAAACCGAAGATTTGGCAGAGATAGAGAGGTTCACATTACAAGAGTAAAAAGAGATGAAGCTCAAGAATACTTAAAGCACATGGCAGAAAAACTAGCTGTTTTATATGGATATAATCCAGAAAATATAGAAATTAGCAATGAAAAGAAAGTACAAATTTTAAATGAGCAAAAAGCATATGAAAAAGCAGAATTTCATAGATTGAACAGAATACGAAATAGAGCGAAACGAGGACATTTAAACATACATGGATACAGTACAGATACTTTTAAAATGTATAGTAATTTTATGAGGAAAAAATTAAATAAAATTCAAAGATTACAACAAAATTTAGATGATATATCGCGTTAATTGAAAGGAAGTAGATTTTATGAGTGAATATATATGGCCAATAGAGCCAAAATACAAGGTAGCTGAACATGATAAATATGGAATTAGAAAAAATCATTATGTATTATTTAAACAAAGAGCACATTCAGGATTTGATATAACAGCAGATATAGGCACAGAAGTTCATCCAATTTGCAAAGGTAAAGTACTTTTAGCAGAATTTGATGGAACAACAACTGAAGGATTTGATGCATTTAATGATGGTTACGGAAACAAAGTAGAAATTTTAAATGATGACGGAAGAAGAGTTGTATACGGACATTTAAGAGAAATACTAGTAAAACCAGGACAAGAAGTAGATACATCAACAATAATAGGAAAAACCGGTTCAAGTGGAGGTTCAAGAGTACCACATTTACACATAGAAATTAGAAAATCAAATACTGAAGAAACAGGGCTAGATTATACAATTAATCCACTAGATGTATTACCACACAAAGATTTAGAAAAATTAGATAAACAATTTACACTAGAGCCATATGCATCATTATGGAAAATAATGACTTCAGATAACCCATGGGGGTTCACAAAAGAAGATATTCCATATTCTGAGGATAAAAATTATATCAGATAATGGGAAAAGGGGACGGTTCTCTTTTCACACATAAATTGTGGAACGGTGTAAAAAATTAAGATAAATTTTTTACACCGTCCAAAAATTTTATGGAGTTTAGAATAAAATTGCTGTAATTTTACTTT
>FR878265.1 GCA_000434335.1 Clostridium sp. CAG:492 | reverse complement strand
ACTGTATCCTAATTCTTTTAACTTATTATACACTATACTTGGAGAAATACCTAATAAAGTATTATAATCTCCTTCAATTTTATTAATAAATAAAGCAGCCTTACCTAATGGAACAAATCCACAACATTTGAAGATTTTTTCTTCATTATTTATATACCATTCTGCTTCTTCATCTTTTATTTCATTAAAATATACATTTACCTTAGAACTTGAACATATTACTTTTTCTTTATATAAATCCATTAATGTTATTCCTGTATATGCTGTACATTTATTATTTGACAATTCTTTTAAATTTGAGTATGCTTCTTCTTTACTTTTGGGTTTTTCATATATTTTATTATTACTATATATGATAGTGTCTGCAGAAATAATTATTGCTTTATCCTTAATTTGTTTTTTGACAGATTTAGCTTTATTTAATGAAAGCTCTTCAACATATTTATCTGGTTCTGTTTGATTACTTTCTTCTGGCACATCACTTGTAATTACATCATATTTTAACTCTATCATATTAAATATGTCTTGCCTTTGTTTTGAGGCTGAAGCTAGTATTATTCTCATTTTATATCACCTACTACTTATTGTATTTTTTTATAAATTACATATTAACATAGAAATTTGACTTCCTTCTTATAGCTTTTCGATTTCTTCTTTAGTTAGTCCTGTCATCTCCATTATTAGAGCTATATCCATTTTTTTCT
>FR878264.1:3155-57905 GCA_000434335.1 Clostridium sp. CAG:492 | reverse complement strand
TATTATCCTTTTTGGTTTGCTTGGAATATTGAACCGCTTATTTTTCAATAAAATAAATTTTCAAAACATATAAATTACAATTTTGCAAATAGGTAGATATATAGTAATTTGAAAGTGAGGATTATATGAAAAAAGATATTATTAAATTTATATTATTAACCTTAGTTATATATAATATAATACCAATTATTAACAAAATAGTACCCGAAAGTACAAATTATACTTTTTTGAGTGATTTATGGATTGTTTATCCGTTGTACTCATTGATAATATCAGTGCTATTTTGTAAAAAGTATGGCTTAAAAATAATGGTGTCAATATTGTTAGTTTTATTATTTATTCCAACAATGTTTATATTTTATAATGACTCAGTTCTGATATTTATATTTATATATCTTATATTATCAATAATTGGATGTTTTATAGGTAATAAAATAAAAAATAGTTAGTCAAATTACAATATTCTTAAAGAAAAAATGTTCGCAAATTAAATACAGAACAATAAAAATTAGCAAAGCTAAGATTATATCTTGACTCTGCTAATTTTTTATTTTTCGAAATTATTTTCAATTCCTTTTAAAAGTTCATTCATAGAAATTTGCAAAACTTTAGCAATTCCATAAAGTTCATAATCTTTAACAGTTCTTTCATTAGCTTCAATTCTACCAATATCATTTTTATGCATATTAATTCCCATTAAATTTAAGTCTTTAGTAATATCTGCTTGTGAAAGATGTTTTGAAATTCTTATTCTTCTTAAGTTCTCACTTATAACATTATAATTATTATTTAATTTTCTAATACTCATAATAACATCCCCTTAAAATTAATATATACTTGATTTTACCCCGATGATTGTGTTAATATGACATCAAGACTATGTCAAAACAAAATTTAAATATAATAAGAAACGGGGAATAGTAATGAATAGTTTAAAGCTAAGAAGATTGGCAGAAAGGATAACAAAGATAAATAGATTAAATAACAAGTTATATAGCAATCTTGGAATAAGTGTTCCTAAATATATTTTAGATGAAATTATAGATGGGGGAGACAAAGATAATATTATTGCTTTAATTGGTCTTGCAAAAATAAATGATAGTATTCTAGAAGAAGATGCAAGAATATTTATAAATAATATAGATAAATACCTACTTTTAAAATAAGTACAATTTTTTTGCTCTAGGTAGTTTATATTTTAAAAACATTATGATAGAATAACCTCGTGAGATACTATGAATACTGAAAAAGTAGAACACAACTAATTGTTTCCGCTTCTAATTATATATAATACACATTATATGTAGGTAAGGTGCAATAGTAATATATAAAGGAGAAAAGTATATGAGAAATTATGTTCGTGTAATGAATGGAACAAAAAGTAATGCAGGAGGATTTGAATATAAAGTAGATGAAATAAATTGCTCTAATAATTGGAATCCTAATGAAATCGAGCCTGATAAAATGGGTGGTTTTAATTTTAGCTCTGAAGATAAAATATTAAGATGGCTTCATAGAGGCGATACTATATATGATGTGATAGTTCCAGAAGATGCAGAAGTAGTTTTATGTAATGAAGAAAAAGGTGTTTGGAGAGCCAATAAAATAATAGTAACAAACCCTAGAATAATAACTGATGAAATTGTAATGGATTTATACAATAAAACAACTCTATCTAATAAAGTAATAGCTCAATGTTTGCAAACTCTTTTATGGAAGGATAGATTGGAAATTAGCAAGTACATTATTAGAGATAGAGTAAATAAAGAGAATATTAATGAATTTATTAAAGAATTTGAAAATTATAATAAAGAAGTCGAAAATTTGAAAATTATAATAAAGAAGCCGAAAAATTCAACTATGATGAATTAGGCGAAGATAGCAAAATAATTTATGATATGTTAAATGAAATTAGAAGTGAATAAATTCTAAAGAAATAGAAAAGTAACATATTTTTAACTAAAGTAATACTTTCAAAATGAAAACAATACTTTATTGTCGATTTTTGTTGTTTTTTGTCGAATAACATGTTATTATGAGAAAAAGTACAAAAGCTAAAGAAATAAAAAAATGTTATAGATAGAAAGAGTGTTTTATATGGAAAATCTTGAATTTTTAAATGAATATTATACCAAAAAGTTTATTAATATACACAAATATATAACTGCGGAATATAATGAAATATTAACTAAGCTAGGAATTACTATAGAAAATAAAGATTATTCTAATTCAGAGTTTGATAAGATAAACTCTAAGCTAATTAGAATGCGTAAAAATATTGATTTTCTGAATTCTAAAAATATAAACAACATTAAATTTATGGAACTTTTAGATTTATTTGATAAGATAGAAGCTGATTACGATTTATAATCTAATAAGCAAAATATTAAGGACTGTCATCGTGATAGCCCTTTTTTCATTTCTAAAATATGTTATTATACTCTGTATTCAAATAGCCAAGTAACCCTGCGAAAAATTGCTTCGGCGAGATGGTTTTGTCAAATTTAAATTCAAACAAAAAGGAACAAAGAAGCTCATCATTTCTATTAAGAGAATCCTCTAAATATTCAAGTGAATCTTCAATGTTCCATATCATCTTTTTAGTTTCTTGTTCATTAAAATTATAATAAAAGCTAGCAAAGTTATCATAAAAAGTTCTTAAGTTTTTTATACTATATATTCTGTTATTCAAGCAATAGCAAATAATATCAGCAATGAAAATAGTTCCATTCTGAGTACATCTCATTCCTAATTCACTTAAAAATCTTACAACTTTTGCTCTTTTAAAATTACTATCATATCCTTTTAGCATTTGTGTATCCATTGCGAAATCATCATTCTTTGCAATATTCGTAATCTCGTTCATTTCAACATCCTCCACTAGGCATTATTGGATTATAATTGTAATTAACAAATTTAGTATTATTTTTCTTTATCCAGAGGCATTATATCACTTAAATAGGGCTTTTTCAATGGTTTTAGGAAACTTATTATTTTAAATTCTTTATGTAATGTTTGTTTTCCGCTTCTTTATAGTATAACTCGTGTAGTTATGTTTACTAATTCCTTACTTTTCCTTATTATTCCCAATTTATAACTATCACTAGAAAAAATATGCTAAATATATAATTAGTATTTGTATATTGATGCAGATGTATGATGCATATACAAATGAGAATACCTAAATAAACTGATGATTAGTTTGCAGAGTTATAATTTCATTACTAAAACTCCAAAGACGATTAAATTGAATTTTAGAGAGGATTGACTAGTATGTAATAAACATATTCATATTTCTATATTTAAGATTTTTAGATTATAAAAAAGATAATGTTTAATAATTGGATAACTATTATCTACCAAATCTATAATGATTATATTTAACTAATGAACAACACCACACCAATTTACAAATAACGATTGTAAGTTTAGGTGGTGTTTTATTATGAGCGTATTTATAACCGCTTCTAATACTAATTTTATAAGATATAGAATATCTCTACTATTAGTTGCTAGAAATAGTAGCTCTAAATTGCGTTCATTTAAATTTTATATTGCAGATAAGTTAATTATATATGTTGTTGAGTGCAAAGCTTTAAAATTGATTTTAGGCTTTGCACTTATTCTTTTTATAAGAGGTCCTCCTTGTTGATTTGAATTTCAAATTTCAGATTAACAAGGAGGATTTTTTATTATGAGATTAAATTTAGGAAACATTTATGACGATTATTTTGAATATGAGATTATGAAAAAATACTTTATTATCTGGTACGTCTCTCCAGATAATACTTATGAAGAAGAAGTTTCTGTAAATAAATATGCTGAAGCTATATTAGAAGAAATAGAAAATAGCCAAAATTCTATGAGTATACCATACTCTACATATGTCAGATATTACTTTAGAATGAAAAATATGGATAAGTTTGAAGAAATATGTGTCAATGCACCAGAAGTATATGAAGAACTATATAGGATTATATATCCTGAAAAATTCAAATATGAAAACGAAATCGTTAGACACAGGATAAAACATATTGATAATACTGTAAATGAACTACTAACTAATGCAAGTATTGCTACTGAAATAAATACTATTAATCCATATATAGAAATTGAAATTTATGACTTTATCCACAGATCATTATCCAAAGAACATGCAAAGGTCTTCTTAAAATACTTTTTTGAAGACATATCTCAAGAAAAAATTGCAAGACTGGAAAATGTCAATCAATCCACTATTTCTAGGTGTTTGGGAGAATCTATAAACAAACTAAAAGAAGAATTTTTTAAGAAATTTTAAATTTTGTGCATAAAACCCCCTTCTGAGTGACGTAATAGTGAAGGGGTAAATATGCTTCTTTGAATAATATCTCAAATTGTTCTTTGAAAATTGAATAAAAACAAATCAAACACAAAAAGCTATATAGGATTTGGTGGGTTGGAAACCATTGAATAGAATTTAAGATATGTAATTTTAAGGACGAAGACTATATAGATAATGATACTTATACCAAGTCACAGTATGTGCGTTGAAGTTTAGGATTTATTGAGATTAATCCTAAATGAGCCGTCCCAAACAATGATGGTATGCCTGACAGGGTCAGACCTAGTGAATTAGACTTCGATTCACAGATGAAGAGTATTAACAAACTCTTGTTTGATACGAATAAAAAGCCTAGTAAATGTAAGTAATCTCATTTACTAAAGAAGTCACTAAAGGAATAAATCAAATAAACAAAAGAACTAAAAATAAAAACAATAATACAAGATTTACTTGTAAAAAATAAGGAGAAGGCAGAAATGTTCGTAACAATAATAACAATTATATTATTAATTCTTGCTGCTACTTTATGGGCGATTATATATGGTGGAAGTAGAAATATATCAGAAGCAGAACAAGAGTTTGTTAATAGAGAAGAAGCAGAATTTATAAAAGAATGGCAATTAAAACGCGAGAAGAAATTAAATGATAAATTACTAAGAAAACTAAATAAAAAGGCAAATAAGACAAACCTGAAAAGAAATTAGAGGTGAAATAAACTATGGCATTAAACAAATATTATAGAAACTTAAAAGGAAGAAAATTAGATGAGGAATACATAAATGAGATAAAAGATAATATAAAACTTACTAAAGATCAAAGACAAGCATATAAAATACTAACTACCTATAACCTATCTAAAGAATTAGAACTTTATGATAATTATGATGAGATTTTTGATAATTATTTTTGGGTTATGGTAGCAACAATTGATGAAAACTCTATTTTTGAGTATGTAAAGATACATTGTAAATAACAGCTTTAAGGCATTTTAAAATTTTAGACATATAGTTTGTTAACTGAAAATATTAATAAAATAAATATTTTCCGCTTCTAATTATAATTTCTAAAATAAATTACATAAGATAAAAATTCTTATAAAAAAATTAATAATTTGTGAAAGGTGTAAATGAAAATTTTACACCTTTCACTTTTTCAAAAATAAAACTTAAAATTATCTCAATAAAGAAATACAAAATCTTCAAATTTGGTTATAAGCAATTTGAAGATGAAAATTTGAGGAGGTCTAAATTTTGAAATATTCAGTTTATCAAGAACAAAATCCAGAGTTCTTAAATAACTATCTCAATTATAAAAAGTGTATTGAGCAATGCTCTAATGTAACAGTAACAGAAGATTATTTTGATATAAGAACTTTCTTCAGATACTTAAAGTTTAAAGAATTAAACCCAAAAGAATTTAACATAGATGATTTTAAGCAATTGTCAATAAAAGATATATCTATTGATGATATGAATAATGTAATGGAAAAAGACATAGATAATTTCTTATTCTTTTTAAGGTATGAACTAAATAATACACCTAAAACTAGAAATAAGAAATTAGCATCATTAAAAGGACTATTTAAATTTCTAACGGTAAATAATCATATTAATACAGATCCAACTAGAAATCATAAATCAACTAATACTGGTAAACGATTACCTAAATACTTAAGCCTATCTCAAAGTAAAACAATGCTTTCTAAAATAATAACATCAGAGCAACGAAATAAAATTAGAAATTATGCAATAGTATGTGTATTTCTTAATTGTGGTATTAGATTATCAGAACTTGTTAATATAGATTTAACAGATATAAAGTTTGATGAAAGAACTCTTAAAGTATGTGGTAAAGGTAATAAAGAAAGAATGCTATATCTTAATGATGCAACTAACGAAGCTATATCAAAATACCTAGAAGTTAGACCTAAACTAGATAGATCATATAAAGATTATAATGCTTTATTTTTAAGCGAAAGGAATAAACGAATAGCTAAACGAACTGTCCAAGATATTGTAGAAAAAGAGTTATATCTTACATTTAATGAAAAAGAAGCGGGATTTCATACACATACATTAAGACATACTTGTGCTACTTTATTATATAACGAAGGTAATGCAGATATATTGATAGCACAAAAGATATTAGGGCACGAAAGTTTATCATCAACAGAAATATACACTCATATTAATGATGTAAAACTAAAAGATATAATGCAAAATTATGGGGTATCAAGTTTAATTGAAAAGGAGAATGAGAAAAATGGAAAATAACTATCCAGAATTTATAAATCAATTTATGTATTATGTACTAGGCATAAAAAACTTATCTAAAGGATATATAGAAACAACTATACATACTATAATGCAATTTTTAATTTTTCTTAATGAAATGAAATATGGTAATAGATATACTGATGTAAATAAAATGACTTTAAACGATATTAGAGGAGTAATAAACAGCGATATTATAAACTTTATATACTTCTTATCTGAAAATAACTATGAAGAAGCTACTATAAGTTTAAAGACAAAACAATTAAAACTTTTCTTTGAGTATCTATATAATATCAAACATAATATATTTAAAGAGCCATTTAGAACTATTAAAACAATTAGTAACAAATATGAGAAAATTCCAAATTATCTTTCTTATGAAGAAGCAAAGAAATTGGAGAATGTTTATGACAACTCTCTCAATAAATACGCAGTAAGAAATAAAGCAATTATTCATATTTTATTGCATTGTGGATTACGAAGATCTGAAGTAATTAATTTAAAACTATCAGATTTCAAAATGAGTAATAATACATTCACAATTATAGGCAAAGGTAATAAAGAAAGAACTGGATATTTGGATAATAGAACTAAAAATGCAATACTAGAGTATTTGGAAGAAAGAAAACAAATAAAAACTCAAAAAGGATATGAACAATATCTTTTCATTAGTAGAGCACTAAAAAAATTAAACCCTTGTTCACTAAACAAGGTTATTAATTCAGCCTATGAATTAGCTGGATTAAATTCTAATGTTTATAATGTACATTCATTAAGACATACTTGTGCAACACTCTTATATAGAAATGGTACTAATATTAGAACTATTCAAGAGTTACTTGGGCATTCAACAATTGAGGTAACTAAAATATATACACATACCTATGATGCTAAAGTAGAGAAAACTATGTATGAACATCCATTGGCAAAATACAAAATGAATGATGCTATGGAGTATTGCGTAGCTTAATATAATTATAAAATAGAAAAAATAGAAGCGGAGGGAAGTAAAAATGGCAGATTTATCAAATTCAAAAGCAACATTTGATTTAAAAAGAGTTCAACCTGTTACATTAAGTTTATTAAATGGACAAGTTGATATTATATTAAGAGCATTAGAATTATATGGATATAATTTAGAATTTATGCTTAATACTAATGGAGAATCTATTACTAATAAAGAAAAAGATAAGAAATTAATGATGCTAAAATTTACATATGAACAGGTTTTAGCAACACAAGCTGAACAAGTTAATGGTAAGGCTAATAATATAGATAATATATCAGATTTTGGCAAATTACTATTAAAAGATACAGAAATGATAAATTTTGCTGATGAAAAGAAATTTAAAGCTATGTAAGTAAAAAATATTATTTTATTTAGCTCTAAAATCAAATTTAAGCCATTTTTACATTTTAGGTATATAACTTGTCGCCTAAATAGTAGGAAAGAGGGGAAGAGGCTATATTCAAAAAACTCTGTATTAAAATAAGAAATAAAAAATTTATATTTTAAAATATAAATTTTTATAAAAATGAAAAAAATAGAAAAATTTTAAAATTTGCAAATTTTTATAAATTTAAAAATAAGTAATAAAATAAAAAATAAAGAGCTTAATTATAAATTAGTAAAAAATTATGGGAGAGAGTTTCATAATAAAATAAAACTAATTTTAATAATTAAGCATAAAAGTCGTTGCTTAGGAAAATTCATCCTAGGCATTTTTTAGTATAGGAGAGGATAGGAAATATAGGCTGAGATAGTAAAAAAATGAAATATCAAACATTGCACAAAATCAAAGTTTTGTGCAAATAGGAGTAGGAATAATTATCCTGAAACCCCAATAAGACCCCTCCCACCAGTTTTTATGCTTATTTGAGCCTTATAGCTGTTTAGTATTCTTTATTCAGTAATTTATATTATTCTATTATTTTTAGTTCTTATACTTAATTCTCACGAGCTTTCTATTTAAGCCACTTTTAAAACTTTTTCTTATAATTTATCCTTGCTCATTTTTTTGCGTGTCTTTTTTTTAAAAAACTTGACCATAAAATTTTTAATTCATTTTTTAGTCCTATCTCGAATTTTTTCTAAAAAGCCCCAAAACCGCATAAAGCCTAGAATAACCGTATTTTACTGACAACAAACTTATATTACCTTTTTATAAAAATGGCTTAAAATCGATTCTCGTGCGTCGCTATTTTAGGGTTTTTTCAGCTATTTTGGTATTACTATAAATTTATAAATCTGATGGCTTAAAATTACTCAAAATCGTCAAAGCCTCAGAATGGCCGTATTTTACAGACAACAAGTTATATTACCTTTAAATAAAAACGCCTTAAAATTGATTCTCACAAGCCGTTATTTTAGGCGTTTTTGAGCATTTTTAGTAGTTACAATATCAGTACAAATTTTGACTAATTTAATAGATGAATTTTAAATAAGTTAATAATCTCAAATAAATAATTTATCATATAAAATAAAAAAACGTCTTAAATTTGATTTTAAGACGTCAAATAAGTAGATTGTTAGCGAGTGTATACGAGCGCTACAAGAAACTTATGCAAAGCTAATATGATTACTAATTAGGATTCATTATACAAAAATCCATCATAAATAATCATATACAAATTTATTATACATGTAATTAATTTCTAAAACTAATAATGTATAAACTTAAAACTAAAACTCAAATCTAATTTAAAACAATATTTAAAATTACAAATGAATAACTTGTTAGATTTAAATATAAAATGTCTTAAAATCGATTTTCAAGCTTAATAAATATAATTATAAATCTAAAATCATAGTTAAAATTTGTAAATAAATTTATAAAAATCAAATGTTCGGTTTTAATTTTTTTATAAATCATTTATAAATCAAATTTTTAAAATTATAATTTTAGAAATTTTTAGTTTAAATTCAAATTTTAAATTTTTATAATTATTTTTATTATAAATTTTATATTTTATAATATTATGATAAGAAATTTTACCAAAATAATTTTATAATATTGCACAAAATATTTTACTACCGATTTTCTTTTTTATTAAAATAATTTTGGAATAAGGCTCTTCCCCTACTCCAGCTGATTTTGTACCAGTAATCAAATTTTGTGAACTTTATAAAATTATAATTTAAGCAATAAACATATATGTCATCAAAATAAAAACGTCTTAAATTTGATTCTCGTAAGCTATTAATACCAATAAGCCAATTTTAAGAATGAATTAATTAATTTTGCTTGTTCCTCTAATTGATCATCAGTTTCAATATTATATTCTTCTGCAATAATATTTCTTGAGGTTAAAGTCCATAAGAATGCTTTAAACTTTGGAAATCTTTTTATATTTTTATTCATATAAAATAGCAAATTACATAATCTTTTATATAAATCACTTTTTAGTGCCTTTTCTTTTTCAAATTTTTCTGGATTTACTATTAATTCAAAAGGTTTTGCAATGCTTAATCTATAATTTTCTTCTTCAAAAGTTTTTAAAAAGTTTTCATAACTTTCGCAAAAAATTCTATACATTATACTTCTCCTTTGGCTCAAGTTTAAACAGTTTTGTAATTTCTTCCATTTCATGTAATACTTTTATCAAATTTTCTTTAATCATATTTACCTCTTTATTATTTTTTTATTATTTTATCCCAAAACAATAAAAAATACAATATTTATGATATAATGAACAAAAATTCTAAAGAAAAGGATTGTGATATATAGTGAAAAATGTTTATATTAATATTGAAGATAACCCAGGATTTTTAAACTCCTTTTTAGATTATACTGCTACTATTTTAAATAAATCGCAGAATACTGTTAAAGAATATAATTATGATTTAAATACATTCTTAAAATACATTTTATATCATTTTAAAATGACTAATGAAAAAAATTTAAAACAGATTAGTATTCGTAATATGTCATTAGAAACTATTTCTAAAATTACTTTAGATGATATTCACTCTTTTTTGTTTTATCTTACTAATACATATAATAGTAAAGCAGCGACTCGTGCTAGAAAAGTTTCTAGTATTCGTGTATTTTTCAATTATTTATGTAATAAAGCTGGTTTAATTGAAAAAAATCCAGCTCAAAATTTGGAAACTCCTAAGTTAGATAAGCGTATTCCAAAATATTTAACTCTTGATGATAGTAAAAAACTTCTTGAGGCAGTTAATGATATGGATGATCGCAACAAGGAGCGTGATTACGCTATTATTACATTGTTTTTAAATTGCGGTATGCGTTTATCTGAATTAGTAGGAATTAATATTAAAGATATAAATTTTAATGATCAAAAACTTAATGTTATTGGAAAAGGAAACAAAGAGCGTACTATTTATTTAAATTCAGCATGTATGAATGCTGTTAATAAATATCTTGCTGTTAGACCACATGATAATGTAAAATATGATTCAAAAGATGCTTTATTTTTAAGTGAAAGACGAGAGCGTATTAGTAATAGAACTGTCCAATATATTGTAAAGCAAGAACTAAAAAGGGCTGGACTTGATACTAATAAATATTCTGTACATAAATTAAGACATACAGCTGCAACTCTTATGTATAAATATGGAAATGTTGATATTAGGGCATTACAAGAATTATTGGGACACGAAAGTATTTCTACTACTGAAATATATACACATGTTGACAATTCGCAAATAAGAAATGCTGTTGAAAGTAATCCACTGGCCAATATTAAATAATGGAAAATGGGAATAATACAATTATTAAACTTCAATTCAAAATAGTAAAATAATTTAAAGAGGAGACACTATAAAAATGTCTCCTCTTATATTATTTTTTAGCTGTTTTTCTTTGAAAAATGCTACTTTATTTATTAAATATAGCTCCAAAACCAGTAGCAATTGGTCTTGTTTTATGTGCTCCTGAGCTATCTATTGGATCATTTACAAGTTGTCCATTTTCAACCATTGCAGTTGATGTACCACCATCTAAAGCAGATGCATTATATGCACCATATTTTTGCATTATTTCTAGTAAATCTTCCATTGTTGCTCCAGGCATTGTTGCTCTTCTACCATCTATTGCTAGCATTAAAACAATTCCATCTTTTCTTTGGCCAATTGCTGTTCGTGGTGCTGTTCCCCATCCACCATTTCCAATTACTTTTGAAGGTTGTCCATTTATAATAAGATATGGACCACAAGTTACAGCATCTCTAATTTTCATTCCTTTAGCTTTTTTTGCTGTCATTTTTCCAAGCACTAATTTGTTATTTTCATTAAATCCAATTAATCCGCCAACGCCATCATATTCAGTATTAGTTATAACTTCTCCGTTAGAAATAGTAATTCCATAAGGAGAGCCACCAGATCCACCATATGCTAATTCTTGAGCTTTTAGGTCCTCTGATGAACTTCTATCACCAGTAAATACCCCACCATTAATTGAAATTGTAGCTCCAGCATTTTCTGCCATTTCGGTTAAATATTGACCTTCTTTTCCAACTTTATTTGTAACTAAAGTTTTTATTGTTGATGGGTCATATACTACAGCTAAATAACCACTATATTTTGAAGTTTTTATAGGAATTATTTTATAATCTGGATGACTAGCATCTCTTTCTAAAATTGCTTTTTCATATTCGTTTGCATATGTATATGTTCCTGTTGATGCAACAGTTGTCACAAGTGATGGATCAGTTATTGCATCAATTTCTATCATTTTATTTTTATCTAAGACTTCATTTATTGCTTGATCACTATAAAACCAAGTGGCTAAATATTGATGTGTCATTGTAGTCATTGCTGTTGTTATATACCAGTCTCTAAAACCATTATATGGTCCATAAAGTAGGAATAATCCTAAAATAAAGCCACATATTATTGAATAAAATATAAAATTTAAAAATTTAGAAAAAATCGTGGTCTTCTTTTCAATTATATGTTCTCCTTTTAAAATTTGATTTTTACTCATCCTAACTCTTTCTTTTTCTAATAAACTCATTTTTAACCTCACTAAAACTTAATATATATCAAATTAATCTTCTTTTAATATAAGACCGAAACCAGTAGCAATTGGTCTTGTTTTATGTGCTCCTGAACCATTAACAGGGTCATTTATAATTTTGTAATTTTCAACCATAACAGTAGATGTTCCTCCATCTAAAGCTGCTGCGTTATATGCTCCATATCTTTCCATTACTTTAATCAAGTCATCCATATCTGCACCAGGCATTCCAACTTTTCTTCCATCAACTACAAGCATTAAAACTATACCATCTTGCCTTTGGCCAATTGCTGTTCGTGGTGCTGTTCCCCAGCCTCCATTTCCTAATACTTCTGATGATTTTCCATTTAAAATTAAAAATGGACCACAAGTTACAGCATCTCGTATATTCATTTTTTGTGCTTGAGCTACAGAAACTTTGCCTAAAACTAATTTATCATTTTCGTCAAATCCAATAAGTCCACCAGGTCCGCTATAAGGCGATTTTGTTAGTATTTTACCGTTACTAATTGTAATACCTAAAGGTACTCCTCCTGAACTATTATGATTTTCATCTTCAAATCCACCGCCATTAATAGCAAGTACTGCTTTGTTATTTTCAGCCATTGTTGTTACATATTGCCCTGAACTACCTAAGCGAGAGGTTACTAACGTGTGTATTTTTGAAGCATCATAAACAACTGCTAAATACCCAGAGTATCCTTTTCCTTTTATATCAATTAATTTATACTCGGGATGATTTGAATCTTTTTCTAATATAGCTCTCTCATATTCATTTAAATTTTCTAAATTTGTTTGAGTATTTTCTATATTTTCTATATTTTCATCAATTTTAATTTGATTTGTATCAGTTATTCCATCTACTTCTACAACTGTATTTTTGCTTAAAACTTCATTTATGGTATAATCACTATAAAACCAAGTAGCTAAATATTGATGTGTCATTGTAGTCATTGCTGATGTTATGTACCATTCTCTGAATTTTTCTATTGGTCCATACAATAAAAATAATCCAAATGTAATGCCAATTAAAATTACACAAAAGAATCCTTTTAATATTTTTTTTGCTACACCATTTTTTCTCTTTTCTGAATTAAATTCAGCTCTTTTTCCTCTACTAGTAGAATTAACTACTTCTTTTTCTAATGTTTGCATTTTTATACTCCTTTTATTTTATTAATCCATTAAACAATATATTTTCTAGTTCTTTATATAAATCATTAATACTTATTTTGGTATCTTTTTTTATTCTATATATTAAACTAATACAGGTAGTGCTGAATATTTCTGATGCAATAGTTTCTGAATCAGCTTCTATAATTTCATCTTTGTTTATACCATCTTGAATTATTTCTTCAATTATTTTTAAATATTGAACAACATATTTTTTACATTCAATATTTCTAGGTTCATTTCCCCATAATTGACTAAAAATTATTGTCATAAAATCTTCGTATTTATATAAAACCTTTAGTTGTATTAAAACGATTGATTTTAATTTATCTATGCTATTTGTTTTTTGAGATGTTTTAATAGAAATACTATTTTGCAAAAGTTTCATACCTTCATCTACTAAAAAGTGAAATATTTCTTCTTTACTAGAAAAATGATAATATAAAGTTCCTTTAGCCACACCAACAACAGAAGTTATTTCTTCAATACTAGTAGCATCATAACCTTTTTCTGCAAAAAGCTTCATAGATGTTTCAAATATTTTTCTCTTAGTCTTATTCATAAAATTCTCCTAAATTCACATATTCGCCGTATATTATACATTTTTTTATGAAATATTGCAAGCCCCAAAAATATTCTACCAAACTTGACATATGTAATCAAGAAAAAAGTATAAAATATTTATGAAAATTTTGTTCAAATAGGGGACTCAAAAAAAGAATAAGCACAATAATTGCTTATTCTTTTTTATTTTGTTGTTAATTAGATTCCCATTATAGAATATCCAGCATCTGCATATACTATTTGTCCTGTTATTGCGCTTGACATATTGCTGAATAGGAATGATACTGCGTCTCCTACTTCGTGAGCTGTTACATTTCTTCTTAATGGTGCTTTTTCTCCCATTACATCTTGAATTGTGCTGAAATCTTTAATTCCTCTTGCTGAAAGAGTTTTTATTGGTCCAGCTGATACTGCATTTATACGAATTCCCATAGGTCCGATATTATCTGCTAAATATCTTATACTTGCTTCTAGTGCTGCTTTGGCAACTCCCATTACATTGTATCCTGGTAATACTTTTGTTGAACCATGATATGTTAATGCAACAACACTTCCACCTTCACCAATTAGTCCTGTTTCTTTTGCAAATCTTGTTACAGAAACAATTGTGTATGCACTTACATCATTTGCATGAGCAAATCCCTCTTTACTTGTATTTATAAAGTCATTTTTTAAATCATCTGTAAAAGCATGGGCTATACAGTGTAATATTCCATCAATTTGTCCATATTCTGTATGTAATTCTTCAAATAAATTTTTTACTGCATCATCATTTGAAGCATCTAATTCATATGCTTTTGAACCTTCAAATTCAGATATTAATTCTTCTATTTTAGCTCTATTTTCTTCTCCCATAAATGTGAAAATTAATTTTGCTCCTTGTTCATAAGCTGATTGAGCAGCACCATATGCTATACTCCATTTGTTTCTAATTCCCATAATTAATATTTTTTTGTCTTTTAAAATCATTTTATTTTCCTCCTGTAAAAATTTATATTAACAATTGAAGTACTTTTCAATTGTATAAATAACATATTTAATTTAAATTACCAATTTTTCTGAATTTATTATATCTGTCATTTTGAAGCTCTTCTTTTGACATTTTATTTAGTGTCTCTAGGTCCTTTATTAAAGTTTCTTTTATTTGATTTGCAACATAAGTTAAATCATTTTGAGCTCCACCTTCTGGCTCTGATATTATTGTATCTATTATATTCATTTTCTTTAAGTCAGAAGCGGTAATTTTCATTTTTTCTGCTGCTTCAGGTGCTTTTGATGCATCTTTATATAAAATACTTGCAAATCCTTCTGGCGATAATATTGAGTATACAGCGTTTTCTAGCATTATTATTTTATTTCCGACTCCAATTGCAAGAGCTCCACCACTTGAACCTTCACCAATAACAACACAAATTACTGGAACTTGTAATCTAGACATTTCTAATAAGTTTTTAGCTATAGCTTCACCTTGACCTCTTTCTTCAGCTCCTATTCCAGGATATGCTCCTGGAGTATCTATAAATGTAATTATTGGTCTATTAAATTTTTCAGCTTGTTTCATTAGTCTTAATGCTTTTCTATATCCTTCTGGGTTTGTCATTCCAAAATTACGTTCAATATTTTCAGATGTAGTTTTACCTTTTTGTTGTCCAATTACTGTAACTGGAATTTCATTTAGTAGTCCTATTCCCCCTATTATAGATTTATCATCTGCAAATAGTCTATCTCCATGTAATTCCATAAAGTCTGTAAAAATTAAATTGATATAATCTAATGCTTTAGGTCTATCTGCTTTACGAGCAAGGGCTACTCTCTCCCATGGTGTCAATTTATTCTTAGTCATTATTATTACCTCCTTTATGCAATTTTAATATTTGAGATAATGTATCTTTCATGTCTTTACGAGTAACAATTTTATCTATAAAACCATGCTCAAGTAAAAATTCTGAACGTTGAAAACCTTCTGGTAGTTTTTGTTTTAAAGTTTGCTCTATAACTCTAGGACCAGCAAAACCTATTAATGCATCAGGCTCTGCAAGAATGATATCTCCTAACATTGCAAAACTTGCAGTAACTCCACCTGTAGTTGGGTCTGTTAAAACACTTATATATAATAAACCAGCATCATCAAGCTTAGCAAGTGCAGATGAAGTTTTTGCCATTTGCATTAGTGAAATTATACCTTCTTGCATTCTAGCTCCACCAGATACACAAAACATAATAAGTGGTAATCTTTTTTCAATAGCAGTTTCGATAGCTCTTGTTATTTTTTCACCAACAACACAACCCATACTTCCCATTAAAAAGTTTCCATCCATTATAGCAATTACTGCTTGTTCACCATTTATTTTTCCAATTCCAGTTTTAACAGCTTCATTTATCTTTGTTTTTTCTTGTAATAAAGCAATTTTTTTGGTATATCCTTCAAATTGAAGCGGATCTGTAGTTTGTAAATCAGAATCCATTTCTTCAAATGTATTTTCATCAACAATTTGCTCTAATCTTCTTCTGGCAGAAATTCTAAAATGCTTACCACAATTAGGACATACACTGTAATTTTTATGAACATCTTCTTTATATAATATTTCTTTACAAGAATCACATTTTACCCATTTTCCAATAAGCATTTCAGAAGCTTTTTCATTTTTTTCACTATTCGACTTATCTGTATCATTAAATTTTTTAATTTTATCTATTACCATAATTATTATACTTCCTTATATAAAATTTTATATCTTATGTGGACTTTATTTTTTTAATCCATCACCAAATTCGCGTTTGATGAATGAGGTATCATAGTTATTTGTTTTAAAGTTTTCATTATCTAATATTTTGTATAGGAAATCTGTATTCGTATTTATTCCTTCTACTATAAACTCACCTAGTGCACTTTTCATTTTAGATATTGCTTCTGCTCTATCTTTTCCGTGTACTATTAATTTTCCTATCATTGAGTCATATGCTTGAGGTACTCTGTAGCCTGCATATACAGCTGTATCAACTCTTATACCATTTCCTCCTGGTATAAGTAATCCAGTTATAAGTCCTGGACATGGCATAAAGTTCTTTTCAGGATCTTCTGCATTTATTCTACATTCCATACTGTGTCCTGTAAAATGTATATCTTTTTGAGATATAGATAATGTTTCTCCTGCTGCTATTCTTAGTTGCTCTTTTACAATATCCACACCAGATACAGCTTCTGTTATTGGATGCTCTACTTGTACTCTTGTATTCATCTCCATAAAATAGAAATCTAGATTTTTATCAACTAGGTATTCAATAGTACCTGCACTTGAATATCCAATTTCCTTTACAGCTTTTACTGTAACATCAAACATTTTCTTTCTTGTTTTATCATTTAAAATCATTGATGGAGTTTCTTCAAGAACCTTTTGATTTCTTCTTTGTATTGAACAATCTCTTTCACCTAAATGAACCACATTACCGTGTTCATCTGCTAAAATTTGTACTTCTACATGTCTTGGGTTTTCTACAAATTTTTCTATGTATATACTATCATCATTAAATGAAATTTTAGCTTCTTGTTTTACTATATCGTATGCTTTTATAAGTTCTTCTTCAGAATAAGCTATACGAATACCTTTTCCGCCACCACCAGCAGATGCTTTTATTATTACAGGATATTTAATTTTTTTGCTGATTTTTTTAGCTTCTTCAAGACTATTAACTAATCCATCTGAACCTGGGACAACAGGAACTCCTGCCTTTTTCATTGTAGCTTTAGCTTTAGACTTATTTCCCATAAGTTCAATAATTTCACTTGATGGACCAATAAATTTAATACCAATTTCGTTACACATTTTAGCAAAAGAGCTACTTTCAGATAAAAAACCGTATCCAGGATGAATACTGTCAGCACCAGTTTGACAAGCTGCTTCAATTAAGTTTTTTACATTTAAATAACTAAGTCCAGATCTTGCTGGTCCAATGCATACAGATTCATCTGCTAATTTACGATGTAAAGAATCTTTATCTGCTTCAGAATATACTGCAACTGTTCGTATTCCCATTTCTCTACATGCTCTTATAATTCTTACCGCAATTTCACCACGATTAGCCACTAATACTTTTTTTAACATTTTACTACTCCTTTCGTAATTTATATAATTTTATAATTATACTAAAGCAAAAGTTATTTCACCTTTAACAGCTACTTTACCATCAACAGTAGCAATAGCTTCACCAACTCCAATAGGTCCCTTACTTTTTATTATTTTAACTTCTAATTTTAGCACATCTCCAGGAACAACTTGCTTTTTAAAACGAAGTTTATCAATTCCTCCAAATAAAGCATTTTTACCTTTATTTTCTTCAAGAGATAATACTGCAACAGCACCTGTTTGAGCTAAAGCTTCTGTAATTAACACACCTGGCATAATAGGCATTCCTGGAAAATGTCCTTGAAAATACCATTCGTTAATGCATACATTTTTATATGCTACACAGCTTTGACCAGGAACAACTTCTTCAACTCTATCAATCATTAAAAAAGGTGCTCTTTGTGGAATAATTTCCATTATTTGATTAACATCTAACATTTTATACACTCCTTTAAATATATAATTGACAAAACAAAAAAATAAATATATAATAAAACAAAGAAGGAAACAAATACACAGAAATGTGTGTTACCTGTTTATAGATAAACACCACAAAGCCGGTCAAAGCATAATGTGGTGTTTTTAATTTATTGTTCTTTATTAGCTAGTATAACAAGTATAATACTAATAAAGGTTATGTTTAATGTAATAGAAAATAAAAATCCTATAAATAAGAATAATATGTAATCTATCATAAACATCACCTCCAATCTTGAGATAAATCTCAGATTAAAGGTAACACACACATCTGCTTTTTTATTTGTTTCCTCCAGATGAATTATAACATAAATCTAGTAGAAAACAAGCGTTCTCTATTATTTTTTTGCCTTTTATTTCGACAATTATTTTATTTTTATTAAAACTTGACCATATTCTACCATTTCTTCATCTTTACAACAAATTTCAACAACTTCTCCGTCAAATTCACTTTCAACTTCATTCATAAGTTTCATAGCTTCTACAATACATAGAACATCACCTTTTTTTACTTTATCGCCAACTTTTACTAGTGGTTCAGCTTTTGGTGATGGTTTGCTATAAAAAGTACCAACCATAGGAGATTTAACTAGTTTATAGTTTTCTTCTTCTTTAGCAGAAGCGGATAAATCTGTCTTTTTTAATTCAGGTATATTATTATTTATTACAGGTTGCCCCATAACAGGCATTTGTCCCATAAATCCCATAGGAGGCATCATTGGTGCACCTTTTGGCTCACAATGTTTTTTCATTTTTATTTTTGTTCCATCAGTGAACTCAATATCAAGTTCCTCTAATGAGCATTCTTCCATATCTTTTATAATTTTTTTTATTTCATTATAATCCATATAAAACCATCCTTTCAAAATAATCTTTAATAGATATTTAAAATATATTTTAATATGTGGCTTTCCCTTTATGAGAAAGCCTTATTTTTAATCTTCATATTTTTTTATAATAACTGTACTGTTATGTCCACCAAATCCTAATGAATTTGACATAGTATATTTTAATTCTTTACTTCTTCCTTCATTTGGTACAATGTCTAAGTCACATTCTTCGTCAGGAACTTTATAATTAATAGTAGGAGGAACAAATTTATCTTCAATAGCTTTTATACAAGCAATTGCTTCAACAGCTCCAGCTGCACCTAATAAATGTCCTGTGTTTCCTTTTGTAGAGCTTACCATTACAGTTTTTGCAGCAGCTCCTAATGCTGTTTTTATTGCAGATGTTTCAAAAGAATCGTTAAGATGAGTAGATGTACCATGTGCATTTATATAATCGATATCTTCTGGTTTAATTCCTGCATCTTTTATAGCAGAAACCATAGCACGAGCTCCACCTTCTCCTCCTGGTGCAGGTGATGTTATATGGTAAGCATCTGAACTTGAACCAAATCCAACAACTTCTCCATATATTTTAGCGCCTCTTGCTTTAGCATGCTCTAATTCTTCAAGAATTAAAATACCAGCACCTTCACCCATAACAAATCCACTTCTTTCTTTATCAAAAGGAATACTTGCTCTATTTTTATCTTGACTTTGAGATAATGCTTTAATATTTGTGAATCCAGAAATAGCTGTTTCTGTGATAGAGCCTTCAGATCCACCTGTTAATGCAACATCTTGATAACCATGTTTAATTAATCTATAACTTTCTCCAATACAATGTGTACCAGTTGCACAAGCAGTTACAAGTGCAAAAGATTCACCTTTAATTCCGTATTCTATAGCAATATTTCCAGAAGCCATATTAGATATAGACATAGGAATATACATAGGTGATATTCTATCATGACCCTTATTAATAAGTACTTTAGTTTGCTCTTCAATTGTTCCAAGACCACCAATTCCTGATCCTACAATACAAGCCATTCTAGTCATATCAGTATTATCAGCTGATATACCACTATCTTGCATAGCTTCTTTAGCAGCAATCATAGCTAGTTGAGAATATCTATCTAATCTTTTAGCTGATCTTCTATCCATATAATCTTCAATGTTCAAGTCTTTAATTTCAGCAGCTAATTTAACTTTGTAATCTGAAACATCAAATCTAGTGATAGTATCAATACCACATTTACCTTCTTTAATACCTTTCCAAAAATCTTCTACACTATTTCCTATAGGTGTTACAGCACCCATACCTGTTACAACAACTCTTCTTTCCAATTTATTCATCCTTTCTACTTAATCTACTTATTTTTACACGGAATAAACTTACATAACCATTCCACCGTCTATATTTATAACTTGACCTGTTATATAAGAACTATCTTCAGATGCTAAGAACTTAACAACTTTTGCTATTTCTTTAGGTGAACCCATTCTATTTAATGGAATTTGAGAATTTATATTTTCTTTAACTGCATCTGATAAAACACTTGTCATATCTGTAGCAATAAAACCAGGTGCTATTGCATTTACTAAAATGTTTCTACTAGCAACTTCTTTTGCTAAACTTTTTGTAAATCCAATTACTCCAGCTTTAGAAGCGGAATAATTAGTTTGACCAGCATTTCCTGTTATTCCAACTACAGAAGATACATTTATAATTCTTCCAGATCTTTTCTTTATCATAAATGGAATTACATTACGAGTCATATTAAATGTACCTACTAAATTAATATCAATTACTTTAGTAAAGTCTTCTTTTTTCATTCTCATAAGTAATCCATCTTTTGTAATACCTGCATTGTTAACAAGAACATCTATTTGCCCTAAACTTTGAACTGTTTCTTTAGCCATATTTTCGCAAGATTCAAAATCAGAAACATCTCCATTTACTAATAAACATTTAACTCCTTTAGATTCGATTTCTGATTTTAAATTATTTACTTCATCAGATAGAGTTCTATAATTTAAAGATATATTATATCCGTTTTCAGCAAGCTCTAATGCTATTTGCTTACCAATTCCTCTTGTAGCACCTGTTATAAGAGCTACTTTTGTAGTGTTTTCCATATTATTCATCCTTTCTTCTTTATGTGAATTTTACTTTTTTAGATTATCATCAAGTATTTGTTCAAATGCTTCTATATTATTTGTGTTATATATTTTTATTTCTTTATTTGTCTTTTTTACAAATCCTGACAATACTTTTCCTGGTCCTATTTCTATTATTGTATCTACACCTTGTGATATCATATTTTCGATTGATTCTTTAAATTTTACAGGATTTATTACATGATTTGCTAATATTTGTCTTATATTGTCTGCATCTGTATATTCAATTGCATCTATATTTTTTATTACTTTTTTATCTGATATTTTATTTATTTGTATTTCTTGTAATGCTTCATATAATTTTTTTGATGCTTCTTGTAATTTTTCTGTATGGAATGGTCCACTTGTTTTTAATTCTATTGCTCTTTTTGCTCCTGCTTGTTTTAAAAGATCCATTGCTTCTTCTACAGCTTGTTTTTCACCAGAAATTGCAACTTGACCTTGACAATTATAATTAGCTGGTACTACAAATCCTGATGTTACTTTTTTACATACTTCTTCTATTGTATTATCATCTAATCCTAAAATCGCTGCCATACTCCAATTGCCTTGAGGTAAATATTCTTGCATATAAGTTCCTCTTTTTTGTACTATCTTTATACCATCTTCAAAACTTATTATATTACTGTATATTAATGCTGAATATTCTCCTAAGCTTAATCCTGCAGATATATTAGCTTCTATATTATTTTGTTTTAATAATTCTGATATTGCAAGACTCATTACTAATATAGCTAATTGAGTATTTTTTGTTTGATTTAATTCTTCTTCTGGTCCTTCAAAACTTAATTTTGCTATATCAAATCCTAATATTTGACTTGCTTTATCATATACCTTACGTACACATTCATATTTTTCGTAATAATCTTTTCCCATTCCAACAAATTGTGAACCTTGTCCTGGAAATACAAAACCTAATTTCATTTTTATCTTCCTTTCGTAAATATATAACTATATTTCTAATAGAATACTTCCTAAATTAACTCCTCCTCCATATCCTATTAATATAATCTTGTCTCCTGATTTTAATAAATCTTTTTCAAACATTTCTGTTAGTGCTATTGGTATACTTGCACAAAACGTGTTACCTACATTTTGTATGTTTATATACATTTTTTGCTCTTTTATATTTAATTCTTTACAAATTCGTTTTAGCATTTTTAAATTTGATTGATGTGGTACTATATATTTGATATCTTTTAGTGTTAAATTACTTTTTCGTAATAATTCATTAATATTTTCTATTGGTTTAGTTGTACCAAATCTATATACTTGTTTTCCATCCATATATATTTTTTCTGGAATTTCATATGTTAAGATATCACCTATTTGTCCAATACTTTCAATATTTGAATAATATACTTTTTGAGATTTAGTAGGCTCTAAGATAGAAGCGGAAGCTCCATCTCCAAGTAATGAAACTATATTTATATCATTTTTATCTATACATTCAGATAATTTTTCTACTCCAATTACTAAAGCACAATTACAATCTTCAGTTATTATGTATTTTCTTGCTATATCAAAAGCATTTATATATCCACTACAACCAGCTAAAACATCTATACATCTGCATTTTTGAATATTAAAAGCTTTTTGCACTATAAAAGATATACTTGGCATTATTTTTTTTGTTGATGTTGTAGCAACAATTATTAAATCAACCTTTTGTATATCTATTTTTGAATTCATAATTAAATTTTCTACTGCTTTTATTGCTAACATAGAAATATCTTCATCACTATAAAATCTTTGATTTATGCCTGTTCTCGTTGAAATCCAATTACTTGAAATATCAAATTTTTTTTCAATAGATTTATTAGTAATACATCTTTTGGGTAGATATTTATCTGTAGCAATAATTTCTACTGATTCCATATACCTCCTTTAGTCTTATTTATAATAAAACTTTTTATCTTTATTGTAATAACGGTATATATTATATAAAAACAGTAAAAAAATGTCATTAGTACAAGTGGTCAGTTTTTTATAAAACTAATTTATATCACCTTTTTCTAGGGCTTGAGCTTGTACAACTGTTAATGCTATTGTGTCAAAAACTCTTTCTGCACTACATGCTCTAGATAAATCAGTTATTGCTTTTTCTAATCCTTGACATACTGGACCATATAGTTTTACATTTGAAAATCTTTCAAAAATTTTATATGAAATATTTCCTGCATTAATATCTGGAAATATTAAAACATTAGCTTCACCTTTTAATGGACTATTTGGAGCTTTCATTTTTGCAACTTCAGGCATTATTGCTGCATCCATTTGTAATTCCCCATCTGAAGTTAAATTTGGAGCTATTTTTCTTAATCGCTCTGCAGCTTTAGCAACCTTTTCAGTTGACTTAGTTGAAGCACTTCCATGTGTCGAAAAAGATAAAAATGCAACCTTAGGATCTTGACCTGAAAATCCTCTACAACTATTAGCTGTTGCTTTAGCAATTTCAGCTAATGCTAAGTATCCAGGTTCAGAATTTAGTGCACAATCTGATATGTAAAATAATCCATCTTTGTTACCAAAATCTTTATGTTTAAACTCAATCATAGTTACAGTTGAA
This sequence comes from Clostridium sp. CAG:492, assembly GCA_000434335.1. Lineage (GTDB taxonomy): Bacteria > Bacillota > Clostridia > TANB77 > CAG-508 > CAG-492. The sequence goes on along the minus strand of FR878264.1, from coordinate 33,406 downwards.
AGAATTCTTGTTCCAATAGTTTTAAATAACTTCATTGTTGGCTGAAGAACCTCTTTTGTTGAATGAGTAGCACCTGCAATATATGCATCAGCTTCTTCAAACTTAACCATCATCATACCAAAAATTAGTGGATCTAATACAATCTTTTTAGCCTCTTCAAAGTCCTCTGTCGCATTTTTATTTAGCTCTAAATATTTTTTTGTATATTCATCAATTTTTTTACTTTTCTCAGGGTCAACAATTTTTGCTTTTGATATATCAATATCATTTTCTAATGCTACTTTTTTTATTTCATTTTCATTACCTACTAAAATAATATCAGCAGTTCCTGCATCAATAGCCATATTAGCAGCCTTTAGAATTCTTTTATCTGTTGCCTCAGAAAGCACTACTGTTTTTTTATCACTTTTTGCTTTTTCTATTATATTTTCTATAAATCCCATAATAAAATGATCTACCTTTCTTTTGAATAAATTATAACAGCTAAAATATATCACATAATTCCAAATTTTCCAACTAAATACTAGTATTTTTTTATTTTTTCTGTTTGAAAATCGGCACATATTTTACATAATTCCAAAATAATCTCCATGACGTCAACTTATTATGTTTTATTGTGAGATAATGGGGCTGTTCTCTTTTCCCATTTTTGGAAAAAGGTCACTTGGAGAAAAGTTGTCAAAAAGGTCCGTCCCCCATCAACCCATCAATCAACAAAAAAAGAGCTGTCTTTTTCTTACAGCTCTCTCCAATATATATACTTTTATGTACTTTAATTTATTTCCTTATTTATCAGCTTTTTATACTCTTTTTCAAATGTATTGAAAAAACTTGATATTATCTCTTCTCTATTAAATTCTTTATTGTATTCTTTTTTTAATGATGTTGCTATTTGCTCTATTTCTGGAGTAAATATTATTTGGTTTACATCTATTCCTATTCCTATGAATATGTATTTCACTATTTCTTTATTTGTTACTGATTCTGTCAATATTCCTGATATCTTTTTTCCCTTGCACATTACATCATTTGGATACTTTATATCTAGTTGTATATCATATAGCTTTTTTATTGTTGCTACAAGGCTTTTTGCTATTAGCATAGTTAGCTTTTCTATTTGTTTAATATTACAATTTGGCACAAGAACAAATGTTCCGCATATATTTTCATATTCTCCGCCATACCAAGTTCTTCCTTTTGTCCCCTTCCCTTTTGTTTGATTGTCTGCCACTATGTACATCCCATTCGTTGCTTTTCCCTGCTTTGCTAATCTTTTAGCCTCATCTTGTGTTGAATCTATTTCCTCATAATATATTATATTTTTTCCAAGAAATGATGTATTTAAATTTGATTTTATTTTTTCTATATTTAATTTCATTTTTTCTATCATATCACAATATACCTCTCCTTCTTCACTTTTCTTTTTTATTATAGCATAATAATGTTTTTTTAGTATTATTTTTTATAAAAAAACATACACTAATTAGGCCTGTTTCAAAAAAAGTTGACATTTTACATAATGTATTGTATAATTTTATTATGATTGGAAGTTTTTTCCATGAAACGCCAAACGGCGGTCACATTTTACTCGTATAGTCTGGAGGTACTATATGAATACTTATGCAATTCTTTCTAGAAAGACGCCTGCTATTGGCAAGGCGATTTCTGGAAAGCTCATCGAAAAAGATGGAAATAATCTCTCTTTGCAAAGCTGGCACACCAGCATCGTAAGAGAAATTAAGCTAATTGCCCAAATTAGTCAAAAAACCATCTATGCGGTGAAAACCAAAAATTCAGTGTATACAGTCATCGTCTTGTAAAGAATTGATAATATACATTGAATAAAAACACCCTATAACCTGTAGTTTGCATTGCATTTTATGTGGTTATAGGGAGTTTTATTTATAATAATATTGGTTGTATTTGTTTTCCGTCAAGAGCTTCTTCTATGGTTTTTACAATATAAGTAGAATCAAATACTAATGAGCGTGGCTTTGTTATTGGATTATCTTGCCTAAATGGAACTACATAATAATTGTTTCTATTTAATAGTTTTCCTATGTTTTCTGCGGAACCTGCTAATCCGTCATTTGTTGATATTGCAATTACTACTGGATTGTTGTTTCTTAAATGAGATTTTGTAGCCATTGTGGCTGGAGTGTCTATTATTCCATTTGCTAATTTTGCTATTGTATTTCCTGAACACGGTGCTATTAGCATAACATCTGTTAATTGTTTTGGACCTATTGGCTCTGCTCCTTGTATTGTGTGTATTATTTTTTTACCAGTTATATTTTCAACCATTTTTATTATTTCCTTTGCTTCTCCAAATTTTGTATCTAATTCATAGCTATTATATGACATTATTGGCAAAACATCTGCTCCTCTTTTTACGAGCTCTTTTATTTGTTCTATTACTTTTGAAAATGTACAAAATGATCCAGTCATTATGACTCCTATTTTTTTATCCTTTATGTCCATTGTTACCTCCTTTACATTATATAATATGTTTTTATGTAAATTTGGTTATGACTTTTGTCCTTTTTTAGTAACTTTAGTTTACATTTTTCTGATATAATCTTTATGGCGTCAACTCATTATGTTTTGTTGTATTTTAACACATAATAAAAAAGCTTTTTACACTGATACCATAAAATTTAAATAGTGTAAAAAACTTTAATTTTATTTTTTTAAATTCTTATGTGAGTGTGTCAAAAAGAACCGTCCCTATTGACCACCTATTGACACTATTGAGCATTTAACAAGTTGTCAATCAGAACCGTCCCCATTGACAATCATTTTGTTATTGTTCTGAATCGTAAACTTCGCCTACTTCTTTTATGCTTTTCATTAAGTCTTCGTATTCAATTCCTTCTGCATAGAAATTATTTTTTTGATATCTCTTCCATTGATTTTTCATTGTTTCGTCATCTTCTAGCTCTTTTAATACATCTTTCCATTCTTTTATGGCTTCTTCTGAACCTCTATGCTCTGCTGTGAATTGTATTGCTACTTTTAGTGTCTTTTTATTTATATTTTTAGTTTGAGTTTTTAGTAACATATGTACATCATAAAAATCTCTTATTCTTGTTCCTAATACTCCCCTTTTTATTATTGCTTCAAATTTTTCTGCTAATACTGTTTCAACATTATAAGACCATACATGTATCTTTCTGTTTTCTAGCATTAATTCAAAGCTATATTCAATTTCACGGTATGTTATTTTATCTCCTGTTGTTACATCTATTTTCATTATTACTGGCATTGTGTTCATATATTTTGCTTCGAATGTTAATCTGTATCCATTATAATCATCATTGTCTCTTATTTTTTCAACATGGTTTATTTTTAATGTTACATCATCGTTTAAATCTATACTACATACATCTTCCATTATTTTTTTTACATTTTCTTCTGTAAGCTCAAAGCCTTTTATTGTTGTATCTATATCCATTGTTGTTCTACTATCTATTCCAAGCATTGCAGAAATTAGCATTCCTCCTTTTAATATAAAATTATCTTTATATTTAGAAACAGATATTCGCTCTAATAATCTTTCTAGCATATATGTTTGTAAAACTGATTGTGCTGATACTTTGCTTTTTTTTGCAATATTATTTACTGTGGCCTTTAAACTCATTACATTTTTCTTCATTAATCTAATACCTCCATGTACTTCTTTAGTATTTTGTCTATTTTTAATTTTTTTGCATATTTGTATAGTAAATTTAAGTTTCTTTTATTTGATTTAAAATATTCCTTCATTGCAGTATTAAAAATTTGTGGATCTATTTTATTTCTGTCTCGTATTATATCACAAATTGTTCTTTCTAAATCATAAATTTTTATATTTGTTCCATCTTCTAGCTTAAGTGTTGTTTCTCCTAATGAATGAAGCTCTGGTTTTATATAATGAGGTTCTAAAAAATCATTATTAACTCGTACATTGCTTGGAAATGTCATATCTAAGCTCATTGGTGTTCTATCTGTTAAATGATAAAAATATAGAGCTGTGTTGTGTGAAAAAATTCCAGTTTTATACCTTTCACCCATTATGAAGAATTCGTTTATATCTTTATCTGGTGCTACATATAAGCCTTTGATTACTCTTATGACTTCACCTCTTTCTTCTAATATTTTTAGGTATTGTCTGTGTATATTATTTTTTTCTAATTCTTTTACATATAAAATTCCATTATTTTTTTCTAATAAAGATTTTATTTTTTCGTAATTGTTCATAATATCACCTTCTTTTTTGACATCCTTATACATATTATAAGTCATATGTATGTGTTTGTCAAGTTTTATTTGACTTTCAAATACTTTTTGCTTGTGTTATGTATTTGTTTGTCAATATTATTGGCAATAATATATTTTTTATTCTATATAATAAAAATAAAAAGGTAAAGATTTAAATCTCTACCTTTTATAATTTTTAATAATTCTCAGCCTTTATTTCAAAGAAAGATTGTGGATGTTCACATACTGGACAAACCTTTGGTGCTTCTTTTCCTATGCAAATATGTCCACAGTTTCTACATTTCCATATTTTATCTCCATCTTTGCTGAATACTAATTCATTTTCAACATTATCTAATAATTTTAAATATCTTGCTTCATGCTCTTTTTCTATTTTTCCAACTTCTTCAAATAGGTATGCTATTCTATCAAAACCTTCTTCTTTTGCAACTTTTGCAAAACCGGCATACATATCTGTCCATTCATAATTTTCTCCTGCAGCTGCATCTTTTAGGTTTTCAGCTGTTGATTTTATTTGTCCACCTTGTAATAGCTTAAACCACATTTTTGCGTGTTCCTTTTCATTGTCAGCTGTTTCTTGGAATAAAGCAGCAATTTGCTCATATCCTTCTTTTTTTGCTTTACTAGCATAATATGTGTATTTATTTCTTGCTTGAGATTCTCCAGCAAATGCAGCCATTAAGTTAGCTTCTGTTTTTGAGCCTTTTAGTTCCATAATTTTGTACCTCCGTTCTGTTTTTATAAATAAGATAATCTTATTTCAGTATTTTATATCATTTATTGTGGTAAAAATCAAGAGCAATCTAAAATTTAATTGCCAAAACATTTGTTTGTTTTGATTTTATAATCTTTATTTTATTATCTTTATCAAAATACTTTTTACATATAAAAAAATATAAAGTTCATATATTTATTACTGCTTATTTATTATATTTCCGCTTCTGTTGTTGTTTATTTTAGTATATCCTCTCTAATCAATATTATCCCAACTCTAATATGCGTCCCATTTTCTCAAAAAAAGGAAAAAAGAACCGTCCCCCTTTCCATTGTCTCTTTTTTCTTCCTTTTTCTCCTGTTTCTTTGCTTTTTCTTTCTGTTTTATTGTTTTAAAGTTTTTGTTTTAATATTTCTTTATTTTTTTCACTTAGCTCTATTAATGGTAATCGTGGTATTCCATAATTGTATCCTTTTATGTTTAATGCAGATTTTATTGGTATTGGATTTACTTCACAAAATAGTGTCTCTATTAGGCTTATTGATTCTAGTTGTTTGTGTAGTGCTTGTTTTGTATTTCCTTGTAAATAGTCATATACCATTTGATGTGTATACTTAGGTTTTATGTTTGATAATACTGATATTACTCCTATACCACCTAGTGATAGTATTGGTATTATTTGATCATCATTACCTGAGTATATATGTAAATTATCTCCACATAATGATGCTATTTTTGCTACTTGTGATATATTGCCACTGGCTTCTTTTATAGCTACTATGTTATCTATTTTTGATAGCTCTAAACATGTTTCTGGTTTTATATTAACACCTGTTCTGCTAGGCACATTATATAGTATTATTGGTAATGATGTATTGTTTGCTATTACTGTATAATGTTTTATTAATCCCTCTTGTGTAGTTTTATTATAATAAGGAGTTACTATTAATGCTCCATCTACACCAACTGATTCTGCATACTTTGTCATTTGTATAACCGCTTCTGTATTATTTGAGCCAGTACCAGCTATTACAGGAATTCTTTTATTAACAGTATCAACTACAAATTTAATAACATCTTTTCTTTCCGCTTCTGTCATAGTAGATGCTTCTCCTGTAGTTCCACATACAATTATACTATCAACTCCATCATTAATCTGATCTTCAATATGCTTTTTAAAAACCTCATAGTTAATTCCACTTTCATTAAACGGGGTGGCAATAGCTGTACCACATCCTTTAAAAATAACCTTTTTCATAATAAAAATCCTTTCTATTACTCTTTATTCTCACTAATTAGCTTTTCTAATATTTGCACAGCATTACTAGCTGCTCCTTTTCGTGTATTATCAGCTACTACCCATAAATTAATACCATACTTAACACTATAATCTCTTCTAATACGACCAACATAAACCTCATCATGATCATTAGAATTAATTGTCATAGGATATATGTTATTTTGTATATCATCCAATACAATTATACCGGGAGAATTCTTTAGTACGTTTACTAATTCATCTAAATCAAAATCATTTTCAAATTCAATATTAATAGATTCACTATGTGAATTAAAAACAGGTACTCTTACTGTTGTTGCTGTTATAGGTAAATTAGGTTTATTTAATATTTTACGAGTTTCATTAATCATTTTATGCTCTTCTTTTGTATATCTATCATCTGTAAAATCATCTATTTGAGGTATACAATTATTAAATATCTCATACGGGAATTTTTGCAAAGTATACTTAGAATTACATACATAATGCTCTATACCTGATTCTAAGTCCTGTATTCCTCCAAGACCTGCTCCTGATACTGCTTGATATGTAGAATATACTATACGCTTTATATTATATTTTTTATCTAAAGGACTTAATGCTACGACAGCTTGAATAGTAGAGCAATTTGGATTAGCTATTATTCCTTTATTTGTTTTTGCACATTCAAAATTAACCTCAGGAACTATTAAAGGGACATCATTATTCATTCTATAAAAACTACTATTATCTATTACCGTACATTTGTTTTGTACTGCTAAAGGTGCATATTTTTCGGATACTTTGCCTCCTGCTGTAAAAATAGCATAATCAAATTTATTATTATCGAAAGAATGTTCGTTTAATTCTTTTACCGTATATTCTCTTCCATCAAAAGCTATTTTTGAGCCAGCAGATTTACTAGAAGAAAACAACTCATACTCAGCTATGGGTAGATTTTTTTCTTCCAAAACCTTTCTTGTAATTCTACCAACTACACCTGTAGTTCCAACTAAAGCTACTCTATATTTATTCATTATAAACACAATCACCCAACCTTTCTATATTTAATTCTATATAGCAAAGGTTGTACATATTCTACTTAATTTTTGGGGACAAGTTGTCAATGGGGACGGTTCTTTTTGACAACCTTAATAAATATGTCATTTTTTATTAAAACCAAAAAGGAAGCATTTAATTTTTTTTCAAATGCTTCCTTTTTATTTAATTACTATAATTGACAAAATGTCAAAAAGAACCGTCCCCATTGACACCCATTGACAACTTAAAAACTTACTATCTCGTTGTACATGTCTATTGCATAGTTATCTGTCATTCCTGCTATGAAGTCTATTATTGCTTTATAGTAGTCTTGTGGATTTGTATAGTCATATATTATTTTGTTTTTTAGGTTTGTGTTTGTTCTATCTGTTAAATTCCAGTATTTGTGTAACCAATCTTTAAAACGAATAATTGTTTGTGGATAGAATTTTTTTAGCTCTTCTAGGTTACTTAGTGTATTTTCTTTGTCATAGGCATTTTTTAAAATGTTGTATATTCTATTTATTATTATTTTGAAATATTCATTTGATGCATCAAGTCTTGGATGTGAATATATATTGTTGTAGTTAAATTCTTTTATTTTATTTATTAAGTTTAGCTTTTCTGTTGAAAAACATATTCCTTTTTCTATAGTACTATTATTACATATATCTATTATAAGCTCATTTATTATGTTTGGATTATTTAGTGCTTCTTTGTTTTGTATTCCTAATATATTTTTTAGCTCTTCTAATTTTTCATTATTTAATAAATTTAAATGAAATGCATCTTCTATATCTCTGCCTATATATGATATTTTATCTGATATTTTTACAACACAAGCTTCCCAAGTATATGGACTATATTCATTTGGTTTTGTGTAATCTTTTAAGTCTATTGCCTGTGAGCGTGGTTTTAGTGAATTTTCATCTATTTCGCCACAATGTGATATTATTCCATCTCTTACTGCATATGTTAAATCTAAATTTTTTAAATCTCCATTTGCATCTTCTAAAAGCTCTATATCATCTACAAAATGAACACCATTTTTTTCATGCCAAAAACTTTGACCTATGTCTCTTAATGATATTTCATTTAATACCTTTTCTCCTTTGTGACCAAATGGACTATGTCCTATGTCATGAGAAATTGCTATTGCTTTTGTTAGCTCTGTGTTTAGGCCTAAATAATTAGCTATTGTATTACTTATAGAATCTACGTAGCTTACATGTTCACTTCTTGTACATACATGGTCACTACTAGGAGAGAAGAATACTTGTGTTTTGTGTTTTAATCTTCTATAGGCATTACAGTGTAAGATTCTTGTATAATCTCGTGCAAATTCACTTCTTAAGTCATTATTTCTTAAATATAATGGATTAGCTCTTTTTATAAGCTCTTCCCACTTCGGATTATCTTGTGTTGCTGAAACAGATTTAAAACTATTTTTCATAAATTTTCATTCCCTTCTTTTATTCTTATTAATTAATTTTCCTTATTATATTTGTTATATTATAATATATTATTTTATATAATTATACAATATACTTATAGATTTTTTGTTAACTTGATTTTTTTCTGTCGTCATTATAAAAAGTGATTACAAACAAATATCTGTAATCACTTTTTATTTTTTCACTTTAATATTTTAGATGCATATACCATCTCTGAAATTAATAATAGCAGTAAATCTAAATATAAAATTAGTTCCAATTGATGCAACTTTTTTTCATACTTTTCTGTAACTTCCCGGTCTTCTGCATTGTTATACTTATGCCAACAATACCATGCTGTTATTCCTAGTATAATAAGAATTGCAAAAGAAATGGCTGTAATAATTTCGAATACTGCTTGCATTTAATCCCTCCTCAGCTTAATATCTAAGTAGTTCGGTTATTCTATTCTGTCACTTTCGAGACATCGGATTTATATTACTCTTAATTTTATAAATTGTCAATTCATTTATAATATTATAAGCCATTTTATAATTTTTTCTTTTGGTGTAAATACCATATATTTTATACAATGTCTTTGTAATGGATTAAAAAAAGTATCTAAAAACCACCCTTATTATTTTCTAATACGGATGGTTTATTTTATTGTACTATATATAGTATACTATTTTCCACGCTCTTCTTTTACTGCTGCTTGTGCTGCTGCTAAACGTGCTATTGGTACACGGAATGGTGAGCATGATACATATGTTAATCCTATATTATGGCAGAATTCTATTGTTGGTGGATTTCCTCCGTGCTCTCCGCATATTCCAAGCTCTATGCTTGGTCTTGTTCTTTTTGCATCTTGTATTGCCATTTTCATTAATTTTCCTACACCTATTTGATCAACTTTTTGGAATGGGTCAAATTCAAATATTTTTTTATCATAATAGAATTTTAAGAATTTTCCTGCATCATCACGGCTAAATCCATAAGTTAATTGTGTTAGGTCATTTGTTCCAAATGAGAAAAATTCCGCTTCTTTTGCAATTTCGTCTGCTACTAAACAAGCTCTTGGAATTTCAATCATTGTTCCAATATAATATTTAATATCTAATCCTGATTCTTTTATTAACTTATCTGCAGTTTCAGTTATAATATTTTTTACATATTTAAGCTCTTTAACTTCTCCAACTAAAGGAACCATTATTTCTGGTTTAACTTTGTATCCCTCTTTTTTTACATTTATAGCAGCTTGTATTATAGCTTTAGTTTGCATTACTGCTATTTCTGGATATGTTATAGAAAGTCTACAACCTCTATGTCCCATCATTGGGTTAAATTCATGTAGATTTACTACTATAGATTTTAATTCATCAAAACTCATATTCATATCTTTAGCAAGAGCTGATATTTCTTCATCATCATGTGGTAAGAATTCATGAAGTGGTGGATCTAATAATCTTATTACAACAGGATAACCACTCATTACTTTGTATAAACCTTCAAAATCTGATCTTTGCATAGGTAATATTTTATTTAAAGCTATTTCTCTTTGTTCTGATGTTTTTGAAACTATCATTTCTCTTATAGCAGCAATTCTGTCTGCTTCAAAGAACATATGCTCTGTTCTACATAAACCTATACCTTGAGCACCAAATTCACGAGCTTTTTTTGCATCTCTTGGATTATCAGCATTTGTTCTTACATCAAGTCTTCTTATACTATCTGCCCAACTCATCAATTTAGCAAAATCACCAGACACAGATGCTTCTACAGTATCAATTTTTTCACCATATACATTACCTGTTGAACCATCTAAAGATATATAATCACCTTCATGATAGCTAGTACCATCTTTAGTATAAAATACCTTTTCTTCTTCATTTACAGAAAGCTCTCCACAACCAGCAACACAACAAGTACCCATACCACGAGCAACAACCGCTGCATGTGATGTCATTCCACCTCTTACTGTTAAAATACCTTTACAAACAACCATACCTTCGATATCTTCAGGAGATGTTTCAAGTCGTACAAGTACAAGCTCTTTTTCTCCATCATTTGCAAGCTCTTGTGCCTTTTGAGCAGTAAACACAACTTTACCAGTTGCAGCTCCTGGTGATGCAGGAAGACCTTTTGCAATAGTTTTTGCTGATTTTAGTTTTTTCTGGTCAAAGTTTGGATGTAATAATTGATTTAATTGATCTGGCTCTACTCTTAAAACCGCTTCTTTTTCATCAATCATACCTTCTGCAACTAAATCAACAGCAATTTTTAATGCTGCTTGAGCTGTACGTTTTCCGTTTCTTGTTTGAAGCATGTATAACTTACCATGCTCTATAGTAAATTCCATATCTTGCATATCTTTATAGTGTTTTTCTAGTCTATCAGCAAATTTTAGAAAATCATTATATGCCTCAGGATTGATATATTTTAATGTATCAATAGATTGGGGTGTACGAATACCAGCAACAACATCTTCACCCTGCGCATTCATTAAAAATTCTCCCCAAACACCTTTTTCACCTGTTACAGGATTTCTTGAGAAAGCAACACCTGTACCGCAATCTTCACCCATATTACCAAATACCATTGCTTGTACATTTACAGCTGTTCCCCAGCTTGAAGGTATATCATTTAGTTTTCTATATGTTATTGCACGAGGATTATTCCAAGATCTAAATACAGCTTTTATAGCTTCTATTAATTGTAATTTTGTATCTTGTGGGAATTCTTCATGTAGATAATTACTATAAATTCCTTTGAAGACTTTTACTAGGTCTTCTAAATCATTTGCATCCATATCTGTATCTAGTTTCAAATTTCTTTGATATTTTTTTGTATCGATTGCATCTTCAAATAATTTTTTAGGAACCTCTTTTACTACATCACTATACATTTGAATAAATCTTCTGTAACTATCATATGCAAATCTTCTATTTTTTTCAGCAAATGTTTTTACTGTTTCATCATTCATACCTAAATTTAATACAGTATCCATCATTCCTGGCATAGAAGCTCTTGCTCCAGATCTTACAGAAACCAATAATGGTTTTTCTTTACTTCCTAATTTTTTTCCAGTTTGCTCTTCTAGATATAAAAGAGCAGAATCAATTTGTTGTAATATTTCTTTTGATATTTGTTCATCATCATCATAATATTTGTTACAACTTTCTGTTGTTATTGTAAAACCTTGTGGTATTGGCATTCCTAAAGATGTCATTTCTGCTAAATTTGCGCCTTTTCCACCAAGTAGCTCTTTCATGTTTGCATTTCCTTCTTTAAAAAGGTAAACATATCTTTTTTCCATTGTTTATTTCCTCCTTGTTATATTCTTTTGTAAATTCGTAATTATTATAACATAAATTTATAAAAAACAATTATTTTTTTAATCTTTTTTTGTTTTTTTAAATGTCAATGGGGACGGTTCTTTTTGACAACTTTGTCTATTAAAAAAAAATCATGTAGTAAAGCAGATTTCGACATTTTTTTTATTATTCTTATGATATTATATATATAATTTTATTTTCACAATATTAAGGAGAATTTATGTCAAGACAACCAAGAAATTTTATTCAAACATCTTTTTTTCATATTATTACTCAAGGAATTAATAAAAGCTATATTTTCGATGAAGCACAAGATATTAAATATTATATAAAAATAATGTATGATTTACTTACTGAACATAAAATTAATATAATTGCTTATTGTATTATGAATAATCATACACATATTTTAATTGAATCTAATAGTTTAAAAGATCTTAGCAAATACATGCAGCGTCTTAACATACGATATAGTATGTACTATAATAAAAAATACAATAGAGTAGGCTATGTTTTTCGAGATAGATATAAGTCTGAGGGAATCTACAATAAGAAACATTTATATAATTGCATAAATTATATATATAATAATCCTGTAAAAGCTAGTATTTGCAAAAGAGCCGAAGATTATCCTTATTCAAATTATAAAAAAATCAATGAGGATTTAGATAATGAAGATTTGGATGATGAATATATCTTTATCGACGTGGATGATGATAAAAATAATGATACTGAGTGCAAAGATTTTATCAGAAAATTTTTAGTGGATTATCATATAGATACTTCTGAATTAAAAAATAATAAAATTATTTTATCAGATCTTATAAGATTATTGAAAGATAAAAAACATATTTCTTTACGAAATATTTCAAAAGAATTAAATATTGGAAGAGAAACGATTAGAAGGTTATACAATAGCTCTTAGGTTAATATTTATAATTGAATAATTTCGTATGTATCTAGATTTTTCTTTATTTTTGATGTAAAAAGTATCTGTTAAGCAATAGGTGGCAAATTTTTCTCTCATAAATTTCCACTATATTTTGCAATGAAAAACTACAGAATTTTTCTGTAGTTTTTGTGGTTGTCAAAAAGAACCGTCCCTATTGACACATATTGACATATTATCTTATAATGTCTTGTTCTTCTATTTCACTACTATCCGCCCTTTCAATGTTCAATTTTTTTGTCCTATCTTCATACTTAATTATATCCATCTTTTTCACTACATCATTGTAAGTAATACTATGATGACTCATCAAACATTGAGAAAAGGCTTTTTTTATTAAATCGGGATTTTCAATATATGCTTGTTTTAATCTATCACATTCTGCTGCAGAATTAACAAATCTTAAGTAATTTTGAAAACCGTCTACTTTGCCGGTTCTTTCTAATCTATATGCGATGTTTGATAATATTTGGTAATACCAGTTTTTATTTCCTTTGCAATATTTAGAAATGCATGTTCTTTCTAATTTCTTATCAAATTTATTTCCATTGTTTTTAATTAGATTCCTTAAAATCCTATATTCATTGAGCTGATATGCTTTATCTATTTCGCCTGATATACTTATGTTGTGATTTTCTTTGTCTTCTGTTGTGATAATTTTTCTTTTTTCCATATATTCGCCTAACAAGATTTCTGTAAATCTAGTTGCAATTTCTTGATTTTCAGCACTAATGTTTTTTCCTTTAGTATTTTCGTTTAGCAATATATGTGTGAATTCATGAGCTATATTGTATATATCTAATGCATTATTTTTATTGGTACAAATTCTTGCTATAAGATTTGGTCTTTCAATACCATCGCCACACATAATGGATGTACTTCTATTATGTCCGCTAGTGAAACCATCACCAATTTCTCTATTTTTATCACTGCACTCATCAAAATAAATTTGCGTTTTATATTTTAAATATGTATCTTCAACTTTTTTCCCTAAACTAGAATTTAAATCATTGAAAAAGTCCATTACTATTCCAAGCTTATCATCAATAGTCATAATTTCCTTTTGTGGCTCTGGCATACCGCTTGCAGCTTTAAATTTTTCTTTATTTTGTATTATATAATCAATATTATTGGAAGAAAATAAACTAATATCTAATTTATCTAAATTTTTTTCAATTGTTTTTCTTTGCTCAATTCTGCTTAGAAATAATTTTAGTTTATTAATTATACTAGGTCTATATTCCTTTAAACTTTCCATGATTTATATTCTCCTTATAAAATTTTATTGTAACATTTCAGTTTGATATATCATAATTCTATCACAATTTACTGTGTATATGTCAAGTAATTTTATGCACTTTCCTTTTAATCGCTCAAAATCAATTGCTTCAACTCTTTTTTTATTTAGTGATTTAAGGTTCCTTGCAAACACTTGCAAGAACCGTATCTATTTCTTCCTTCATCTTTTCTTTTTATTTACTTTCCATAATAAGAAAATAATTTTCAGTGTGTCAACTGTTTATGTTTTGTTTTTGTGGTTGTCAAAAAGAACCGTCCCCATTGACACCTATTGACAACCATTGACATATTTTTGGATTTTATTTAAAATTCTATTTTATTTTTTACCCAATTGTTTAGTTCATCTATTGAAACTCTAACTTGTTCCATTGTATCTCTGTCTCTTATAGTAACTTGGTTATCTTCTAATGTATCAAAGTCTATTGTTACACAATATGGTGTTCCTATTTCGTCTTCTCTTCTGTATCTTTTTCCGATACTTCCCGCTTCGTCGTAGTCACACATGAAGTCTTTTGCTAATTTTTCATATACTTCTGTAGCTTTTTCACTTAATTTTTTAGATAGTGGAAGTACAGCAACTTTGTATGGTGCTAATGCTGGATGTAAATGTAATACTGTTCTTGTGTCACCTTCTGCAATTTCTTCTTCTTCATAGCTGTTACATAAAAATGCAAGTGTAGCTCTATCGCATCCTAGTGATGGCTCTATTACATATGGTATATATTTTTCATTTGTTTCTGGATCTAAGTATGATAAATCTTGTTTTGAATGTTCCATATGTTTTGATAAATCGTAGTTTGTTCTATCAGATATTCCCCATAGCTCTCCCCAACCAAATGGGAATTTGAATTCTATATCTGTTGTTCCTTCACTATAGAAAACAAGCTCTTCTTTACTATGTTGTCTTAGACGAATGTTGTTCTCATCCATTCCAAGTGATAATAACCAATTTTTGCAGAATTCTTCCCAATATTTGAACCATTCTTTATTTGAACCTGGTTTACAGAAAAATTCTAATTCCATTTGCTCAAACTCACGAGTTCTAAATGTAAAGTTACCTGGTGTTATTTCATTTCTGAAGGCTTTACCAATTTGAGCTATACCTGTTGGTAGTTTTCTTCTTGTAGTTCTCATTACATTTTTGAAATTTACAAATATACCTTGTGCTGTTTCTGGTCTTAAATATATTTGTGATGTTGAATCTTCTGTTACACCTTGGAATGTTTTGAACATTAGATTGAATTTACGAATTCCTGTAAAATTGTGCTTTCCACAGTTTGGACAATTTATATTGTGATCATCCATAAATTTAATCATTTCCTCATCAGACCAACCATCTGCAACTAAGTCTTGACCATTTTGAGTTGCCCATTCTTCTATTAATTTATCTGCTCTATGTCTTGTTTTACATTCTTTACAATCTATTAATGGATCACTAAAACCTCCAACATGTCCTGTTGCAACCCAAGTTTCAGGATTCATAAATATTGCAGCATCTAGTCCTACATTGTATTTACATTCTTGTATGAATTTCTTTTGCCATGCTTTTTTTACGTTGTTTTTTAGCTCTGAACCTAAAGGACCGTAATCCCAAGTATTAGCTAAACCTCCATAAATTTCTGAACCAGGATATATAAATCCTCTGTTTTTGCATAAACTTACAATTTTTTCCATTGAATCTACCATATAAAAAACCTCCTTTATTTTTTCGGCTGTGGTTATTGTTGTATTTTAGTAGATTTTATTTTAAATACAAAAAACGCCCACTAGCCTATAAAGCTAGGGACGAAATATTTTTTTCCGCGGTTCCACCCTAATTGATATTGATTTCAAATACATTAAAGAAACATATTGTATTGAAATTTCTATCCTCTCTTTTTTTTTATGCTCCAAAGCTCCACATATAATTCATATTACTAATTTCCACCAACCATTAGCTCTCTTTTAATTGAAGTTATATTCATTCTTTTTCATCGCATTTTATGGTAATATTTTATCATGTTTTGAAAATATGTCAATACTTATATTTTAAACTTCTTTACAAAAAAAAATAAAAACGCTGAAAGCTTTGCGAACACTTGGTTTGACTGATTTCAGTTTTAGTGTTACTTTATGTTATCCTCAATGTTATCCACAGGGTTGTGGATAATGTGGATAACTCTGTGAATAACTGTTTTTACTGATGTGTTTGTACAAAGTTATTCACATTGTTTTCCACATGTCGAAATAAGTCGATTTAACAATTCATTATGTATATTTCTTTTTTCTAAAATATTATTCATCTATCATTTTACATAATTTTACATTCTACTATTTACGACAAAACCATAAATAATAAATGCCGCTTCGGTTAATAATATTGCTGGAAAGCCTATTTGAAATTTTGCTTTTTTTGTTTTGTGATGAAATACTATCATACCTAATATTCCACCAATTCCTCCTCCAAATAATACTAGAGTAAATAATGTTGCTTCTTGAATTCTCCAAGAGCCATGTTTAGCCTTCCATTTATCTAATCCCATTACTAAAAAAGTTATTATATTTATTGCAATCAAATATATTATAAAAGATTTTACTGAAAAAATTGCATCTGCATCTATATTTATCATACTTCCTCCTTTCCTATTGAAAAAAATTCTCTTCTTAATTAATATCTTAGGATGTGTCAAGAGCCCCCATTGACATCTCAGGATGTGTCAAGAAGAACCGTCCCCATTGACAACAATCTCAAGATGTGTCAAACAAGACCGTCCCTATTTTTCAGGACCGTCCCTATTTTTCACTATTTTTCAAAAAATTAAGACAGAGATTCAATATTGGTATTTTTGTCTCTGTCTTTTATGTTAACTCTTTATATTTTACCTCATTTGGTTTTAAAAGTCAAATAGGCTTAATTGGTTACTTTGACTCATACCTTGTAGACAGCCTGTTGTTTTTAGTACTTCTATTGCTTTGTCTCCTATTTTTGCTCTTATTTTTAGGTCGTTTATTGACATGAATTTTCCGTCTTTTCGTGCTTCTACTAAACTTTCGGCTGCTACTGTTCCAAATCCTGGTATTTTGTTGAATGGTGGTCTTACTCCATCATTTTCTACTATGAATTTTTTTGAGTCTGATTTGTATAAATCTACTGGTAAGAAGTTTAATCCTCTTTCATAGAATTCTAATATTAGCTCTAGTACTTGGTATGTATCTTGGTCTGTTTTTGATGCTCCATTTCCTTTTAGCTCTATTTCTTTCATTTTATTTTTAGCTCTTTCTTTTCCATTACACATTATATCTGCATCAAATGCATCTGCTCTTATTGTAAAATATGCTGCGTAATATGCTTTTGGAATATGAACTTTATACCATGCTATTCTAAATGCATTTGTTACATATGCTGCTGCATGGGCTTTGGGGAACATGTATTTTATTTTTTCACATGATTTTATATACCAATCTGGTACATCATGCTCTTTCATTAATGCTTTATATTCTTCCCATTTCGCTGGGTCTTTTAATGCTTTACCTTTACGTACTGTTTCCATTATTTTAAATGATGGGTTTGGTGGAACTCCTTTTTTAATCAAATAAATCATAATATCATCACGACAACATATAGATTCTTGAAGTGTTACTGTTCCTTCTTCTATTAATGTTTGTGCATTTCCAAGCCACACATCTGTACCGTGAGATAGACCTGATATACGAATTAATTCATCAAAAGTTGAAGGTTTTGTATCTACAAGCATACCTCTAACAAATTTTGTACCAAATTCTGGAACTCCAAAACTTCCTACTTTACTATGTATTTGCTCTGGAGTTACTCCTAATGCTTCTGTAGAGCAAAATATAGACATTGTATCTTTATCATCTAAAGGAACTTTTGTTGGATCCATACCTGTTATATCATATAGCATTCTTATCATTGTTGGATCATCGTGTCCAAGTATATCTAGCTTTAACAAGTTTTGATCTATTGAGTGATAATCAAAGTGTGTTGTTATGATATCTGAATTTGGATCATCTGCCGGGTGTTGTACTGGTGTAAATTCGAAGATTTCTCTGCCTTTGGGAACAACTATAATACCACCTGGATGCTGTCCTGTTGTTCTTTTAATTCCTGTACAACCTTGAGCAATTCTTACAACTTCTGGTGTATTTATTGGAATTCCTTTATCCTCATAATATTTTTTTACATACCCAAATGCTGTTTTATCAGCTACTGTACCAACTGTTCCAGCTTTAAAAGTTGTTCCCTTACCAAATATTACTTCTGTATATTTATGAGCTTTTGCTTGATATTCACCAGAGAAGTTTAAATCGATATCTGGCTCTTTATCTCCATTAAATCCTAAGAATGTTTCAAATGGAATATCCATACCATCTTTATCTAACCTATGACCACATTTAGGACACATTTTATCTGGAAGATCAAATCCATTTCCATATCCATAGTCTGTAAAATCTGAATATTTGCATTTTGGACATCTATAATGTGGTGGAAGAGAATTAACCTCTGTAATACCTGTCA
The DNA here is from genome assembly GCA_000434335.1 of Clostridium sp. CAG:492. Taxonomy (GTDB): domain Bacteria; phylum Bacillota; class Clostridia; order TANB77; family CAG-508; genus CAG-492. The sequence goes on along the minus strand of FR878264.1, from coordinate 14,600 downwards.
TATTGGCAACAAATGATGAACCAACAGAACCTCTGGAACCAACTATATATCCATCTGCATTTGATTTCCAAACCAATTTTTGTGCAATAATATACATAACGGAGAAACCATTTTTTATAATAGAATTTAGCTCTTTTTCCAATCTATCTTCAACTATTGGAGGTAATTCATCTCCATATAATTTATGTGCTTTATCATATGCAATTGTTTTAATTGTTTGTTCACAATTATTGATATATGGTGGACATTTTTCTGGTGAAATTGGACTTATTTTTTCACACATATCAGAAACTTTATTTGTATTTGTAACAACAACTTCATATGCTTTTTCTTCACCTAAATATTGAAACTCTTCAAGCATTTCTTCTGTTGTTCTTAAATATAATGGAGCTTGCTCATCAGCATCATCAAATCCTTGTCCTGCCATTAATATACGTCTATATATTTCGTCTTGTGGATCCATAAAGTGAACATCACATGTTGCAACAACTAATTTATCTAATTTTTCACCTAAATTAACAATCTTTCTATTTATATCCTCAAGAGCCTTTGTATCTGGAACTGTTCCATTTCTAACCATAAACATATTATTTCCAATTGGTTGAATTTCTAAATAATCATAATCTTTTGCAATTTCCTCAATTTCTTCATCAGATTTTTCGGCAACAATTGCTCTATATAATTCTCCTGCTTCACAGGCACTTCCTAATATTAATCCTTCAGAATATTTTCTGTATAAAGATTTTAAAATACGAGGTTTTTTATAAAAATAATTTAAATGAGAATATGATATTAATTTATATAAATTTCTAAGTCCTATATAATTTTTAGCAAGAATTATAGCGTGATATGTAGGTAATTTTTTGTACTCATCTTTTTTTCTTAACTTATCAACACAAACAGTGTCAAAATCTTCAATTTTTTTAGCACCTTTTTCCTTTAACATATCAATCATTACATTAAATACTTTAACTGTTGTATCAACATCATCTAATGCTCTATGTGCAACTTCTACTTTTATTCCTAAATTTTCAGCTATGATACCTAATTTATATTTTTTGTAATCTGGAAATAAATCTTTTGCTAATCTTAGTGTATCAACATATGTATTTTCTAATTTTAGTCCTAATTGGAAACAATTATGTTTTAAAAATCCAACATCGAAATCAGCATTGTGTGCAACTATTACAGAATCACCAATAAATTCTAATGCCTTTGGTAGAATTTTGTCGATTGTTGGCGCATCTTTAACCATATCATCTGTAATATGGGTTACATCTATAACTTTTTGTGGAATTGGTTTTTCTGGATTAACAAATGTCGAAAATTCATCTATAACCTCTCCGTTTTTTACTTTCATAATTCCTATTTCAGTTATTTTTTCCGTTCTAAATGAAATACCTGTTGTTTCTAGGTCTAATACACAATATGTTGTATCAATATCCTGTCCCTTTGGATTTGATACATTTGATGGTTTATCTGGTACTAAATATGCCTCAACACCATAAATTATTTTCATATCTGGATTATCATATCCTAGTAATTTGTGTGCCTCTGGGAAAGCTTGAACAACACCATGATCTGTTATTGCAATAGATTTCATTCCCCATTTCATTGCTCTTTTAATTAAATCTTTTGCATTTGTCATACCATCCATTTGACTCATTTTTGTATGCATATGAAGCTCTACTCTTTTTACTTTGCTATTATCCATTCTTATTTCTTTTTTCACACCTGCAGTTTCCACAATTGTATTTGCAATTACTCCAAGTTCTTTAGAAAATGGATCAAATTGTGCAGTTCCTCCAATTCTTACACCTTTTGCTTCTTTCATTCTTGATTTAAACTTTTTCAATTTTTCTTCTTCAACAAAAGCTTTACATGTTATTGTACTTGAACCATCATATAAATCAAATGCATATAATGTTTTTCCACTTTTTAATAATCGCTCTTCTGAATTTAATATTTCACCTTCTAAGCATATTTTTCCACTATCAACAGAAATATCAATAACTTTTGTAAATGGATCTTTAATATTAGGATTTCTACCATATATTAGTGGTGTTATCTCTTCTGGCTCTTCTTCAGGTATTGGTGGAGCATCTTTATCATCTGGCAAAGGAGGAAGTGAATCTGATGTTGGAGCATTTACATTTTTTATTTCGAAGTCATCTTCATTATTATTGCTTTTTTCTTCTTTTTTCTTTTCTTTTTCAAGTTTATGCTCTTCCATTTTTTTGGCAAACTCAGTTAATGCTGTGTCTTCCAAGCTTTTTGTAAATTCTTTATATTTTTGCTCTTCTTCTGCAGAAATTGACTCGGCAAAGTTAATTTTATATTTTTGGCCATATATATTTTCCAAAGTATTTTCAAATACTTTATTCATACCTCTTGCAGTTAAAAAATCTTTACCTGTCATATGTAAATTAACATTTATAACACTTGAATCTATTTGAACTTCGCTATTTCTAAGAATTGCCTTTGTCATTGGATACCTGTATGATAAATAATCAACTATATTATCCCATTCATTTTGTACATCTATTTCTGGCTCAAATTCATATCTTATTTTTATTGTTGCACCACTTAAATTAAATCTTTTTACTAAAAATTTTTCGAATGCATGTACTTCTTTAATATTTATAATTTTTTCTGAGATCAAATACACTTCAAAACAATTTGTTTTTTTATATAAATTAACTTTTTCAATTTTAGCACTCAATATATTTGTATTGCACTTAAAATCGTCAAAAATCGTACCTATCTTTCTTAAAGCCTTTTCTTCTGACAAGATTTTTCAACTCCTTTTTGATTTTTCTTGGTATATTTTATATCATTTTTGAAAATAAATCTATAATTTTCTTAAGTTTTATAAAATTATAAAAAGCAGTTTCTTTTTGCATTGAAACTGCTTTTTGATTTTTTAAATTATCCTATGAATATCATTAAAAGTAACATATACTGATAATAATATCATTAGTCCAAATCCTAACATTTGAATTCCCATTTCGTATTTTTCATCTAATGGCTTTCTACGTATTGCTTCTATTATTAAAAGTACAATTTTTCCTCCATCTAATGGTGGAAATGGTAATAGATTTGTTACACCTAGTGATAGTGAAATTAGTGCTAGTATGTAGATAAATTCTTGTAATCCATTTGTCTTAGCAACTACACTAGATATACCTACAGGTCCCATTAAATCATTTGTACTAACTCTTCCTGTAAACAACATTTTTATATTATCTACTATTGAAAATGCGAAATCACCGGTATTAAGAACTGCGTAATATATATTATTTGCAAAATTTTTATCTGCTGGTTTTAATTTTACTCCTAATAAATATTTCTTTTGTTTTATTGGGGTAATATCTATTGATAACTCTTCGTTGTTTCTTTTAACTGTAAAATTTAATTTTTCATCATTTGAGCTGTTTTGCAAAATATTTGATAATTCTGTAGGATTATTTTCTATATTTACTCCATTTACAGAAATTATCTCATCTCCTATTTCAAGCCCTTGATTTTGCACATTTCCATTTGAATCAAAACCTTGAATTTTAGTACTATTTTCTGATTCTAAATATATTCCAGTAGAATTATATTCTAGCATCGTTGGAGCTGTTTTATATTCTAGTTGCTCCCCATTTCTTTCTATTTGTATTGTTACAACTTCACCATTTGATGAATTTATAATTTTGTTTATATCAGATTGTTTTTTTACACTTTTTCCATTTATCTTTTTTATTGTATCTCCTGGCATAATTCCAACTGATTCTGCTGAATATCCAGATGTGCATGAATCAACTGTAGTTGTTACATTATTTGGTGTAGCTGTTTGAAGTCCCATATATACAATTAATGCAAATATAATATTTACAAGTCCTCCTGCAGACACTATTGCTATTCTTTTTGGAATTGAAACTTTATTAAAAGCGCCCTCTTCTTCGGAGCGCTCTTCTTCACCTTCCATACTAACAAATCCACCTAATGGAATTGCTCTTATTTGATATTTTGTTTCTTTCCCTTGTTTACTAAAAAGCGCTGGACCAAATCCTATTGCAAATTCTTTTACTTTAACCTTACACCATTTTGCAACTAAAAAATGTCCTAGTTCATGTATAAATACTAAAAATCCTAAAAGAATTACTATTTTTAATACACTTATTAAAAAACCAATCAAATTTTTAATCCTCCTATGTTAAATTAACATTAGTAAAAAATATGCAAATGGAGCAATAAATAATAAACTATCAAATCTATCTAAAATTCCTCCATGCCCTGGTATTAAATTACTATAGTCTTTTACTCCTGTAAAACGTTTTATACTTGATGCTGCAAAATCTCCAACTTGACCAACAAGGCTTAATACTAATGCAATTACTGAAATTATAATGTAATTAATATTGTAATTAAAACATTTATTTAAAATTACTGTATATATTAGAGTTAAAATAATTGCACCAACTGTTCCAGCCACACATCCTTCTATTGATTTATTGGGGCTTATTTGACTAAATTTGTGTTTACCAATTCTTCTTCCAACTGCATAAGCAAATATATCAGTTCCCCATGCAGAAAGAATTGTATACCATACGAAAAATTTTCCATTTTCCATTCCATACACCATTGGTATAAATGAATAAAATAACACCAAATATATAATTCCAAAACAAGTTACAGCAACATCAAGTACTGTGGTTTTTAAGTCTGTTATTATTATATGTAAAAATAATGCTAAAATTACAAACGGTATATATACTCCCACTATAGGTAATATGTATTCATTTGGAACAATATTTATCGCGAGTATTAAGGCACACGACAGATACGATATCCATGATATTGGATTTGCTTTATTACTAGTCTTAAAGCAATGTGTATATTCATGTACACTTATTACAGCAAGAATAGTAACAGCTATATCTATTACATATTTATTTCCTAACAAGAAAATTAAAACAACTATTGGAAATCCAATTAATCCAGAAATAATACGTTTTAAATTCATTATTTATTTTCCTCCAAATTTTCTATTTCTCTTTTGATATATTTGTATAGCTTCATCTATGTCAGATTTATTAAAATCTGGCCAGAATTTTTCTTTAAAGCAAAATTCAGAATATACAATTTGCCAAGGTAAAAAATTACTTGTACGAAGCTCTCCACTTGTTCTTATTAATAAATCTGGATCAGGCTGACCAGCTGTATACAAATTGCCAGATATTGTTTGATCAGATATATCATCTATGCTTAAAGTCCCATTTTTTACTTGTTCAGCAATTTTTTTAACAGCCATTGTTAACTCAGCTCTTCCTCCATAATTAAGTGCAATATTTAAAGTTAATCCTGTGTTTGTTTTAGTTCTATCTATTGCTTTTAATATTGATTCTTTTAAACCTTTATCTAAAACCTCAATGTCACCTAATACTTTTATTCTTATATTTTCTGTATCTGCTCTTTTAGCAAATTTATCAAGATAAAATCTTAATAAACTCATTAAAGCTCCAACTTCTTCTTTGCTTCTTTTCCAGTTTTCTGTAGAAAAAGCATATACAGTTAAATATTTTATTCCTATTTTATTACAATATTTTGCAATATTTTCTAATGTTTCGGCACCTTTTTTATGACCATCTGATACATTTAAATTTCGTGCTCTTGCCCATCTTCTATTTCCATCCATTATTATCGCAATATGAGTAGGTATATTGTTAATGTCTGATTCCATAATTATGACTCCTTTATTTATTTCTATTTTTTATATATAATGCTAGCTCTATTAAAAATTCACCTTTTTCATTGTAATTTTTTATAATCTCAATTGCTTCATTTATTATATCATCTAACATTTTTTGAGCTTTTTCTAGTCCATATTTTGTTACATATGTACATTTTCCTCTTGCTTTATCATTTCCAACTGGTTTTCCAAGCTCTTTTTCATTTCCTATTTCTGATAATATGTCATCTTTAATTTGAAATGCTAATCCTATTTTTTCGGCATAATCAGTAAGCTTATTTAAGTCTTTTTCATCAGCATTTGCAAGTATTGCACCAATTCGTACAGAAGCTTTGATTAATGCACCAGTTTTATTTTCATGCATATATTCTAAATAGTCACTAGAAATTTGTTTTCCTTCATATTCTGTATCAACATACTCACCAGCAATCATTCTATCTATACCATAAGATAATTCATATAGCGCATTTAATTTACTTTGTTTTTCATTATCATCACTTTCAGAAATATCATCAATTATTAAATTATATGCATTATTTAATAAACTATCACCAGCTAATATTGCAGTAGCTTCATTATATTTTTTATGATTTGTAAGCTTACCTCTTCTATAATCATCATTATCAATTCCTGGTAAATCATCATGAATTAAAGAAAAAGTATGAACCATTTCCATTGCAACCGCAAATTTGTAGCATTTTTCTATATCATCTTTAAATAAATTATATGATGCAATTATTAAAATAGGTCTTAATCTTTTTCCACCAGCCATTAAGCTATATCCTTTAGATTCATTTAAAATATGCTCTGGACAGTCTTCTTTTTTTAAATATTTAGTTAATTCATTATTGATTATATCAATATATTTTGTTAGCTCTTCTTTAAAATTCATATGATTCCTCCATTAAAGATTTTATACACTCATAACTTCTTTTTCTTTATTATCTAATAAAGTATCAATTTCAGCTATTTTTTTATCTGTTATTTTTTGAATTTCTTCTTCTGCCATTCTTAATTCATCTTCTGTTATTTCAGAATCTTTTTGTTTTTTCTTAAATTCTTCAATTCCATCTCTTCTTATAGATCTTACTGCTATTTTTGATTCTTCAGCCATTTTCTTTATGTTTTTTACTATTTCTTTTCTTCTTTCTTCATTTAATTCTGGGAAAGAAAGTCTTATTACTTTTCCGTCATTATTTGGATTTATTCCTATGTCAGATTTTAATATTTCTTTTTCAATTTCTTTTAATATACCTAAATCCCATGGTTGTATTACTATAAGTCTAGCTTCTGGAACAGAAATTCCAGCTACTTGTGATATTGGAGTTGGTACACCATAATAATCAATTTTAATTTTGTTTAATATTGCAGGATTTGCACGACCTGCTCTAACTTCTGCTAAGTTATTTTCAAATACTCCAACTGTTTTATCCATTTTATTTATAATATCGTCATAATTCATAATTCATAATTCCTTTCATAATAGATTTTATTCTGTAATTAAAATATTACAGAATAAACTGTTTGTTATATAATATTTTACTTTGATTAAAAAGTCAATTATATTTTAATCAGCTTTTACTAAAGTTCCTATTTTTTCACCTTTTACAGCTTTTATCATATTTTCTGGTTCATTCATGGCAAATACTATTAAAGGTATATTATTTTCTCTACATAAAGAAATTGCTGTTGCATCCATAACCTTTAGGTCTTTATTTAAAATGTCCATATATGTAATTTCATCATATTTAACAGCACTTGAATCAACTTTTGGATCAGCTGAATATACACCATCAATTGTTTTAGCAACTAATATTACTTCTGCATTTATTTCTGCAGCTCTTAAAGCTGCTCCTGTATCTGTTGTAAAATATGGGTTTCCAGTTCCACAAGCAAATATTACGACTCTTCCTTTTTCTAGATGTTTTGCTGCTTTTCTTTTTATATATGGCTCTGCAATTTCACGCATTTCAATTGCAGTTTGAACTCTTGAATAAATTCCTTTTGATTCTAATGAATCTTGTAATGCTAAAGCATTTATTGTTGTAGCAAGCATTCCCATATAATCAGATGTTGTTTTCTCCATATTGAATCCATATTTACCTCTCCAGAAGTTTCCTCCACCTACTACTACTGCAACTTGTACTCCAAGCTCTGTCATTTCTTTTATTTGAGATGTTATTTTATCAACAACTTCTGCTGATAGCCCAGTTTTATTTTCACCTGCTAAAGCTTCTCCACTTAATTTTAACAATACTCTTTTATACTTAATATCTGACATAAAAAACACTCCTTCTTTTTTTATCTTTGCCATTTTATCATACATATCATAAAAATTGCACCCTTTTTTGAAAAAAATATATAAAAAAAGAAATAAATTTAAGCAATACGCAAATTTGCTTGAATTTATTTCTTTTTATGTAACCTTATTATTTGATTTTTGATTTATTATATAAAGTTATTGCTGTACCTGCTAATACTGTAATTCCAATAACAAATACAATTTCAGTATTTGATCCTGTTTGTGGAAGTATAGTTGAATTTGAAGTCACATTACTTGTTGAAGTTACATTGCTTGTTGTATTATTTATTGGTGTTGACGTGTTGTTTGCTGGTGTACTTTCTATAGAATTAGATGTAATATCTTTAAAAACATCTGAATTCAAATTAATTGGTGCTGTATCCGCCAAAACAACTCCTGTCCATAAATACATAGAAATAACACCTACTAACAAAATTCCTATAATTTTTCTTATATTATTTTTCATCTCTCTTATCTCCTTTTCTTTTGATTTATAAATATTTTATACATAATATTTTTTTTAGTCAATAGTTTTAAGTTAAAAAGATTATGTATTTTTTACCAGTTCAATTACCTCATTTATACTGCATTGAGGTGTAGATGCACCTGCCATTATTCCTACTATATTTCCTTGTTTTAAATTTTCTTTATTTATTTCATTTGCAGATTCTATACATACAGTATTAATGCAATTTCTTTTAGAAATTTCATATAATTTTTTTGTATTAGAGCTATTTTTTCCCCCTATGATAATCATATAATCAACATTTTTAGACATTTCTTCGGTTTCTTCTTGTCTTATTTTTGTTGCATTACAAATAGTATTTATTATTTCAATATCAACGTGCAAATTTCCCATTTTTTCTTTTATTTTTTCTGTGATTTCAGCAAATTTCTGCAAACTAAATGTTGTTTGAACTACTATAGCCAATTTCTGTCTATTTGATTTTTTAAAATTATCTATTGATATATCAATATCGTAAAAATCTTCTATTATGCTAACATTGTTATTAGCAAAACTTGCTGTTCCTATAATTTCAGGATGTTTTTTAGATCCAATTAAAAATATATAGTATTCATTTTCACTATATTCAGATACAATTTTATGGATTTTTAAAACCTTTGGGCACGTTAAATCCAACAAATTAATGCCGTTTTTATTAGCACTTTCGTAAACATCTTTTGTAATACCATGTGCTCTTATAATTGTTTTTCTTTTATTTATATTTTGATTCAAATTTTCTATAAAAATAATTCCTTTTTTTTCCAAATCTTCTACTACCCTTTTATTATGTACAATTTCTCCTAAGCAGCATATTGGATGCTCTTTTTCAAGAGCTTCCTCAGATTTTTCCACTGCATTTTTTACTCCATAACAAAATCCTGCTGTTTTTCCAACTATATATTCCATACAAATCTCCTTTAACAAAAACATATACTACTTTTAGCATAAACACTTTTTTACAAAAAAAGCAGACTTATTCAAATCTGCATCTTTCTTTTTATACATTTTCAATAATATTATTTGATGAGTTTTCGATATTATCATTTATTTCAGTTGTTGAATTAGAAACGATCTGTTGTTCTACTGTATTTGCTTCATTTACTACAGCTCTTGATGCTCCAAATGTAAATGTTTTTCTTGCACTTTTTGCTTCTTTTTCTTCAAATTTTTTGTAGAATTCCTCTTTTGTTGAATCTAAACATTCTTGCATTGCTGTAAACATTTCTTCTAGATCTTGTTTTGTAAAATCATATGAATTACTTCTTGACATTGGCTCTAATACCTGAATATCGTGTAATATGTTATTTACCCTTTTTCCTGCGTATTCAATAAATTTTTGTCTTTTTTCTTCGTTTATTTCCATATGTTTTCTCTCCTTTTTCTGTATTCCCGCATAAATTTTATGCATACATATAATATCATACTTTAAAAAGAATAAACAAGGTATTTTTCAATTTTTTGTAGAATTTTACGTAACATTTAGCAAATTTTCTCATATTATGTAGTATATAATCAAACAAAGGAGGATTATGTATGAATGATTATAGTAGTAGAAAATGTTGTCATAAAAATTCTATGTCTATGATGAATAATAATATGAATATTGCTATGATGGATGATTTTTGTGATGAAGATACTAACATAGTAACAACAGCTCAGTCTGATTGTGCAAATTTATGTACAATGCCTCAAAATAACTGTGACTGTGGTTTTGATATGGATACAGAGTCTGTATTTCCAGATAATCCTATGCTTGCACAAAGTTATGTTCCTATTCAAAAAATGAATAAAGTTTTTACACCTGATGTTGGTTTAAAAATGGGAACTATTTTTCCAGAGCTTGTAAGCCCTTATATGCCTTGTCAAAGCATAAGAGAAATTGAATATATTAGAAATAATAATAGTCTTGGGGAGGGATGTAATAAATGAATGACCAATATATAAGCTATGAAGATTATCAAAAAGCTTGTGAATTAAATGACTTTGATAGAAATTGTACTTGTGGTAATAATGCTACAAGAGAAGAAATGCTAAGTACTTTAAAATCTTTAAAATTTAGTATTATCGAATTAGGTTTATATTTAGATACTCACCCAGATGATGAAAAGGCTATTTGCTTACACAAAGAATATTGTAATAAGTATAGAAAATTAGCTGATCAGTATCAAAAAATATATGGGCCATTGACTATAATGTTCCCATGTAATAAATGGAGATGGCTTGAAGAGCCTTGGCCATGGGAAAGGGGGAACTTTTAATGTGGACTTATAACAAAGTTTTAGAATATCCTATAAATATAAAAAATAGAAATCCACAACTTGCAAAATTTATAATTAGTCAATATGGAGGTCCTGATGGAGAGCTTAGTGCTTCTCTTAGATATTTGAGTCAGAGATTTGGTATGCCTGATCAAACTGCTAAGGCTATTTTGAATGATATAGGTACTGAAGAGCTAGCTCATTTAGAAATGGTTGGAACTATTATTCATCAATTAACAGATGGATGCTGTCCTGAAGAGCTTAAACAAGCTGGACTTGGATCATATTATACGGACCACGGCTGGGGTGTATATCCTCAATCAGCAGCAGGAATGCCTTTTTCTGCCTCTGTGCTAGCTGTAAAAGGTGACCCTATTGCAGACTTACAAGAAGATTTAGCTGCTGAGCAAAAAGCAAGAGCAACATATGAAAAATTAATTGATTTATGTGCAGATGACCCTGATGTAATCGACCCTCTTCGATTCTTAAGAGAAAGAGAAATTGTTCACTTCCAAAGATTTGGCGAAGCTTTGAGAGGTGTTCAAGATAAATTGGCTGAGAAAAAATGGTATATGAATAAAGACTGTTAAAGAAAAAATGGAAGATAATGCTCTTCCATTTTTCTTTGTATTTTTATTTTTGA
>FR878264.1:1456-3128 GCA_000434335.1 Clostridium sp. CAG:492 | reverse complement strand
TTTTCTACATCTGGAACCCAGCTTGCAAATCTTTTTAAAGCTTCGTCTGTTCTGACGTAAAATGGTTCGTTTTTGTTTAACTTTGAAATTTCTGCCATTTCTTCATTTGTTAATTTAAAATCAAAGATATTAATATTTTCCTTTATATGATTTTTGCTTCTTGCTCCTGGTATAACTATATATCCCATTTGAATATGCCATCTTAATATAATTTGTGCATTTGATTTATTGTATTTTTGTGCAAGTGATTCAATTATTTTTTCACCCATAATTGAATTATTTCCTCTTCCTCCTAATGGATACCATGATTGAAGTGCTATATTATGTTTTTTTAGATACTTATTTAGCTCTATTCTTGGAAAATATGGGTGTGATTCAACTTGAATAAGTTCTGGTTTTACCTCACATTTGTCTAATATTTCTTGAATTTCTTCTTCATTAAAGTTTGATATTCCTATTGATTTTAGTTTTCCTTCTTTGTACGCTTTTTCTAGTTTTTTATATCCTTCAATGTAGTTTCCTGCTGGTTGGTGCAAAATCATTAAATCTATATAATCTGTATCAAGTCTTTTTAGTGTTTTTTCTATTGCATCATCATCTTCATAAAAAGATGGCCATAATTTTGTTTCTAAAAATATTTCTGATCTGTCTATTTCTGATTTTTTTATTCCTCTTCCAACTGCTTTTTCATTAACATATGCATTTGCTGTATCTATTAACTTATATCCATTTTTTAAAGCTACTTCTACTGAATTCTCTGCTTCATCTGGTGTTAATAAATATGTTCCTAATCCTAACATTGGCATTTTTATTCCATTATTTAATTCTATATATTCCATAATAATAAAACCTCCCTATAATATAATTCGTAAAAATTATTTATTTATCCATTTTTCAACTTCATTTTTTGCATCATTTACAATACTTCCTCTAATTGGTAATCCTGGTATAACTGTTGCTCCTTTGCATATATTTTTTATATCATTTTCACTATTTCCCATTCTTGAACCTTCATGAGTACAAAATGGCTTAACTGTTTTTCCATTGAAATTTAGTTTTTCCAGTTGTGAAAACATTGGCATAGGCATAGTTCCCCACCAATTTGGATATCCTATATAAATGATGTCGTAATCATTTATATCTTCTAAATATTTTTTTAATTTTGGTCGTGCATTTTGATTTTTATTTTTTAAGGCTACATCTGTACACTCTTTATACTTGTATGGATATTCATTTATTGGCTCTACTTTAAATATATCCGCATTTATTAGCTCTTTTATATATTCAGCAATTACCTCAGTATTTCCTTTTTCTATATTTCTAATTCCATCTGACATATAATTTTCTCCTGTGTGTGAGAAGTAAATTATTAATGATTTTTTGTTTTCTGTGTTTTTTTTCTTTCCAAATAAATTCATTTTTCTACCTCCTTGGTAATTTTATATCACTTGGAGTTAGGTATAAGTCAATAGTTTATTAACTAATTTTATAAAATATTATTTGGTCATAAAAAAATATACAGAAAAATTTTCCTGTATATTTTTACTAATAAATTTCATTGCAACAAAGACTGGAATTGATCTGTGTCTTTTCCCTTTTAAGAGAAGAATGACTGTGACATCTAGCTTTGTTGAAGTAAAAGATGGATATGATGCCACATGGGTATCTATTC
>FR878264.1:904-1430 GCA_000434335.1 Clostridium sp. CAG:492 | reverse complement strand
TAAAAGAAAAGTAAGCATAAGCAACAAAAAATGGCTCCTGATATTTTCAGGAGTCATTTCTATTTTAAAATTTATATAGCTCTGTTATTTCTTTTGTATCTGTATTATATTTAAAACAAACTGTTTTTTGTCTCTTATATGCATATCTCCATCCAATATCTTCTTGAGAATAATGCGCTCCATAGTCTAAAGTTATATATATTTCGTTTCCTATTATTGCGCTCTCAGCTAAATTTATTGTGTGTTCATCATCTGAAGTAAATTCAAATTTTTCATTTATTTCTTTTTGTGTTAATATTGTTTTTCTTTCTTTTGTTGATTCATCAACATATACTAAATCATTTACAATTTTTCCATTTTCATATTTAGAATTAATATATACACCTTCTAATTTTTGACCATTTTCATTTTCTAAATTTTGAACTGATTCTTTTTGTAAATTACTTCCGTCTTTATTCATAGTAAAACAATATTCATCTTGTAACATATGTGCTGTTCCATCGCGGTATCCTATATAGAATTTTAT
>FR878264.1:624-862 GCA_000434335.1 Clostridium sp. CAG:492 | reverse complement strand
TCTCCAAATTCAACAATTTCCATTGGTTGATCTGTTGATTCTTTGAATAAATCTTTTCTCAAAAATGTTGCTATTGTCCCATTATCTTTATTATCTTTTATTGTTCCTATTTTTAAAGTGTTACTTTCTGTATCATCACTATAATATATAACATTATCTATAACATCAATAACATTTGCTTTTTCTTTTAAATTAACTATTTCGTCAGTTTTTGTGTTTATTGCAAATATATTTTCAT
>FR878264.1:0-583 GCA_000434335.1 Clostridium sp. CAG:492 | reverse complement strand
TTACATATTACATATCCTTTTATGCTTTTTACAATTTCACCTTTTTGATATTCTTTTTTGTTTTCACCATTCATATCAGTTGAATAGATTTTATTATAAAATCCAGATTCACTTTCTGTACCTTGCATAAATATTTTGTCATTTGAAATGCAAATATTTCCAAAGGCTTTTTCTGTTAATACTGTTGTTTGATTTCCAGAGCTATCTAATTTTATTAGTTCATTTTTAGTATTTTGATTTGTTAAATATTGTGCAAATAATCCTGTATTTTCTCTACTATTTGCAGATAGCTTCCAAAAATATGTTGCATCTTTGTATTTTACAAATTCAGCAACATTTGTTGTTACTTCTTCATCTTGCTTTGCTTCATTTGATTGTTCATTATTACCTGTGTTATTAGATTTTTCCTCTTCATTTTTTTCTTTAGTTGTTCCACATCCTGTTAGCATTATTAATAATATTGATACTATTGATAATATTAATATGCTTTTAATTTTTTCTTTTTTCATTTGATTTCCTCCTCATATTTTTTCATTTACATTATATATAAAAGAATATTAAAATGCAATGAAAAAGTGAAGTA
>FR878263.1:1011-2157 GCA_000434335.1 Clostridium sp. CAG:492 | reverse complement strand
TGTTACTGGAATGCAGACGATATAGACCAAATATTAAAAACACTTGAAGAAAATGATGTAAAAATAACTTTTTTTATGGTTGGTGATTGGGTAGATAAATATCCAGAAGCAGTAAAAAAGATAAGTGATGCAGGTCACGAAATTGGTAATCATTCAAATACACATCCACATGTAAATAATTTGACATATGAAAAAAATATAAGTGAAATTGAAGAATGTAATAAAAAAATAGAAAAAATAACAGGAAAAAAATCTAAAGTATACAGAGGACCATATGGGGAATATAATGACAATGTAATAAATGCGGCAGAAGCGGTAAATAGTAAGACGATTCAGTGGAGCTTAGATACATTGGATTATAAAGATCTAACAGGGGAAGAAATGTGGAAAAGACTTGATAAAAAAATAGAGCCAGGTTCAATTATACTAAGTCATAATGGAACAAAACATACTGCAGATAGTTTAGATTATTTAATAAAAAATATAAAAAAATCTGGATACGAAATTGTTACTGTATCAGATTTAATTTATCAATCAGATTATTACATTGATAACACAGGTAAGCAAATTAAAAAGTAAATGAATACTTTTTTCAAAATTTGATAAAATAATACTATTTAATAAGTATTTTTTCTAGGAGGATGTATGTTTTTTATAGGAATTATAACTGATAAAAATAGTGAAAATAACATAAAAAATAGAATGATTAACAAAATAGATGAAAATGAAATTATATTTTTAAATAAGGAAAACTTGGAAAATTTTAAAAATGTTAAATTTGACTCAATAATTGTAAATGAAAAAGTGGAAAATAAATATATATTAAAAAAAATCTTAGAAAAATCGAAGTATATAGTATGGAATTCTGACATACATTGTAAGAGTGAGAATTTAAAAAATAGTTATTCAAATGTAATAACATATGGCTATAATTCAAAAGCTACTGTAACAATATCAAGTGCAACAGAAGAAAACTATTTAATATTTATACAAGAAAATATACCGATGAATGATAAAATAACAGGAATACAAGAAGTAAAATTCGAAAAAAATGAAAATAATATAAATGCTTATGATGGAATGATAATAACAATAATGGATTTAATGTATGATAAAAATAAGTAAATTTAAAGTAGATTTTAATAA
>FR878263.1:0-922 GCA_000434335.1 Clostridium sp. CAG:492 | reverse complement strand
AATAGCGTAAAATTAAAAAATATTGAAAAAAATAACATTTTATGTAGACAAAACCAAAAAAAGATAGTATAATAAAGTTTATAGGGAAAACAGTATTAAGAATACAGTAGATAAACAAGTAAGGGGAGGAAAGTATTTTGAATACAAATTATTTAGAGAATAACCATTTAGTATTGGTTGGAAAGGTCACAAGCGATAAAAAATTTAGTCATGAAATATATGGCGAAAAATTTTACATATTTGATTTAGAGGTACCACGTTTAAGTGGAAATGCTGATATTATACCAATCACAATATCAGAAAGATTATTAGAAAAAGAAGACTTAGAAATTGACAAAAAAATAATAGTAGAAGGACAATTTAGATCATATAATAGCTATCAAAATGAAAGAAACAAATTAGTATTAACAGTATTTGCTAAAGATGTAAAATTCATTGAAAATCAAGATGAAGAAATTCAAGCAAGCAAAGATTTTGTTTCTAACGAAGTTACATTAAATGGTTACATATGCAAAAAACCTATTTATAGACAAACACCATTTGGTAGAGAAATAGCAGATCTATTATTAGCAGTAAATAGAGCATATAACAAATCTGATTATATTCCTTGTATCGCTTGGGGAAGAAATGCAAGATTTTGTGAAAATATAGAAGTTGGAACAGAAGTAAAAGTTGTTGGTAGAGTTCAATCTAGAACATATGAGAAAAAATATGAAGATGGAACATCTGAAACAAAAGTAGCATATGAAGTTTCAATATCTAGTTTAGAAGTAGTTAAACAAGATGGTGACGAAGACCAAAACGATATGGTTAATGAAGAAGAGCAAAAAGAAGCTATGTAAAAAATAAAGACAGTATTTAAACTGTCTTTATTTTTTTGAATCTTTTTTAGTAGGAATTATAATTTTGTCTTTATCGACGA
>FR878262.1:1464-2472 GCA_000434335.1 Clostridium sp. CAG:492 | reverse complement strand
TTTATTATTTCTGATATAGCATCTGCATCAATTTTAAAATAGTTCATTAATTCATTTGCTTTGCCTGATTTTCCAAAAGAATCATTTATACCTAATTTTATTAATTTTGCTGGATATTCTTGTGCAAGAACATCTGCTATAGCTGTTCCAAGCCCTCCTATTATACTATGATCTTCTACAGATATCAACATTTTTGTTTCTTTTGCACATTTTATTATCATATCTTTATCAATTGGTTTTAGACTATACATATCAATAACTCTTGCATAAATTCCATCTTTTTCAAGCATTTCTTTTGCTTTTATTGCTTCAGATACAGTAACACCTGTTGCAAATATTGTTGCATCTACACCTTTTCCAATTTGGCAAGATTTTCCTATTTCAAATTTTGCATTTTCATCATATATTACTGGTGTTGCTACTCTTGATAAACGAACATATACAGGTCCATTTATTTTTGATATTTCTTTTATTGCCCATTTTGTTTGAGTATCATCTGATGGACTTATTACAGTCATATTTGGTATTGATCTCATCATACCTATATCTTCTAACATTTGATGTGTTGCACCATCTTCGCCAACTGTAACTCCACTATGTGTTGCACATATTTTTACATTCAAATTAGGGTATGCTATACTATTTCGTACTTGATCATAAGCTCTTCCTGATGCAAATACTGCAAATGTACTTGCATATGGGATTTTTCCGCACGTTGCAAAACCTGCGGAAGTTCCCATCATATCTTGTTCTGCAATTCCTATATCAAAAAATCTATTTGGAAATTCTTTTGCAAATAAATTTGTTTTTGTTGCAGATGATAAATCTGCATCTAATACTACAACTTTTTCATTTTCTTTTCCAAGTTCAACTAAGGCTTCACCATAACTTTGTCTTGTGGCAATTTTTTTATCTATGTTCATAAAATTCATTCCTTCCTAATTATATATAATTTATTGTAATTCTTCTATGGCTTGCTTATATTGCCCTTCATTTGGAGCTTTACCA
>FR878262.1:238-1392 GCA_000434335.1 Clostridium sp. CAG:492 | reverse complement strand
TTTTCCTTTTGTTGTTATTGCTACAATTGCTGTTGGTTTTCCTTTCGTTGTTTTTGCTGTATCAAAAGCTTGTATTAAATCTGCTATTTTATTTCCATTTACTGTTATTACATTAAATCCAAAGCTTTCAAATTTTTCCTCAATATGCTCTAATCCTTTTACTTCTTCAATTGTTCCATCAATTTGTAAATTATTATTATCTACAATTACACATAAATTGTCTAATTTATATTTATTTGCTGTCATTGCCGCTTCCCAAACTTGACCTTCTTCTAGCTCTCCGTCTCCTAAAATACAGTAAACTCTATATCCAGATTCATCCATTTTTGAATTTAAAGCCATTCCATTTGCAACAGATAAACCTTGTCCAAGTGAACCACTTGACATATCAACTCCCGGAACTTTGTTCATATCCGGATGACCTTGTAAATTGCTATTAATTTTTCTAAAATCTGTTAATAAAGATTTATCAAAATATCCTTTTCTTGCTAAAGTAGCATATAACGCTGGTGATGAATGGCCTTTTGATAATACAAGTCTATCTCTACCTTCTGCATTTGGCTCTTTTGGATTTATATTCATTTGATTAAAATATAATACAGTTAATATATCTGCACATGATAAAGATCCTCCTGGATGTCCTGATTGCGCATTATAAATTTGTTCTATTATGCTTCTTCTTATTTCTTTAGAAATATTCTCTAAAGCCTGTACACTTGTTATTTTCATAATGATTCCTCCTTAGTTATTATTTATAAGATAATTTTTATAAATATCTACTTTAGTTTTATCAATATTTCCTATTTTTAGCAATATATTTTTTGTAAAAATTTTGTAAATTACATCTGTTTTTACTATACTATCTGTTTTTAGATTATTTTTATTATCTTTTTTTATGTATTTATTGAATTTATATTTTAACTTTTCTATTTTAGATGAAATAAGCATTCCAAAATAACATGTAAATTTTTTATTTTGATATATATCTACAATTAAAAATATGTGATTTATTCCTTTATTTCCATTATTGTATTTATAATGATGTACAAAAACAAGGTCTCCTATTTTATAATAGTTATATTTTGTGTTTTCTTCATATACAAATAAATTTATATAATCTACAATATTATCATATTCTTTTTCAATTATATCAC
>FR878262.1:0-164 GCA_000434335.1 Clostridium sp. CAG:492 | reverse complement strand
TTCAAATAAACCTCCTAAAAAAATAAAGTCAGGATAAAGCTGTGCCCCCTGACTTTATTATATATTTTTATTCCATACTTTGTTTTAACATCCATATTTTTTTGCTATAATCTTCTATTATATCATCCATTAATGCAGATGTTTTACATTCATTGTTTTCACCA
>FR878261.1:473-5610 GCA_000434335.1 Clostridium sp. CAG:492 | reverse complement strand
TTTTACAATATTTTTATTAGCTCTCCCATATTTCTGCCTTGAACCTTTGGTATTTCTATTATTTCAAATTTAGAAACCTTATCACCAAATTGTATTTCAATTATATCTCCTACTTTAACTTCATAACTTGGTTTTACTACTTTTCCATTTACAGAAACTCTACCATTATCAGCCGCTTCATTTGCAACAGTTCTTCTTTTTATTACTCTTGATACTTTCAAAAATTTATCTAATCTCATATTTTTCCTTCTTTCTTTTCATAAAACTAGTAAATGATATATTGTATTTAATATATCATTTACATATATACACCAATCATATTCAACTATATTTATAATCTTTTTGTAACTTCAAATAATACAATGCTTCATAATTTATAACAGCAATATTTAAATCATAATTTCTTTCCCTAATGTAACCGAATAAATGTATTTTCTTGATATATTTTTTTGCAATGATTGTTCTAGTGCTTTTTGATATATTTCAAGTTGTTTGCTATACTTTTCAATTAATTTTTGCTCTTCACCATTATTAATTCTATCAGTTTTATAATCTACTAATATAATCTCACCTTTAGAATTTATATAATATAAATCTATTATTCCTTGTACTAGTATATTATCATTTGAACTATTTCCATATACATCTTGTGATTTTAAATTAATATAAAATGGTTGTTCTTTGTGTACCTCTTTTGCATTTTTTAGCTCTTGCCATAAATTAGATTTAGTATACTCATATAATTTAGTTATATTTATTGCATCTGATTCTTGTTTTGTTATTATGTTCCTGTTTACTAAATTTTGAACAAATTCTTTTATCTGCTCCATAGTATAATTTTTTGATTCATCTAATCTTTGGAAGCATAAATGCATTAAAGTTCCTTTTTGTGCACTTGATATTTTTTGCTCTTCATTTAAAAATTTAGGTTTTGCTATCTCTTGTTTAAATTCTTGTTTATTTGATAATTCTTCTAAACTAACTATTGCATCATCTTCATTTTCTAGCTCTTTTATTTTTGTTACTGAAGTTTTAGTAGGTGTTGCAATTGAATCTATATAACCATATACCCAAAATATTTGCTTTTTGAATTCTTCTAAATCTTCTTTTTTTACATTTCTTGCCCTTGAGTCAAGCTCTTTAAATATATCTTTTCCCTCAGACTTATCTGATTTTTTTTCAAATTGCTTTAGTAAATCTTTTTTCTTATGTATTTCAATGTCAATGTATTCTTTTGCCTTTTCTTTATCAGCCAAATATACCAATGTTATCCAATCCAAGTATGTTTTATATTTTTTCAAAACAGACTCATTTATTTTTGATTTTCCCTCTATTTTATATGTTTCTATTAAATCTTGCTTTTCATTAAAAGATTTTTCAACATCTTTGCTTATTCCAGTTATTATTAATTTTTCTTTTGCTCTTGTTAAAGCAACATATAAAACTCTCATTTCTTCTGATAAAGCTTCAACTTTAGATTGTATTTTTATTGCTTCTTTTGCTAATGTATTATATTCGATGCTTCTTTCAGTATTTATATATTTAGGACCAATTCCTATATCTTGATGTAACAATATATTTTTATTTAAATCTTGCATATTAAATTGTTTTCCAGTTCCACACAAAAACACTACTGGAAATTCCAATCCTTTACTTTTGTGAATACTCATTATTCTAATTACATTTTCGTTTTCACCAATAAGTTTAGCTGATGATAAATCACCACTGCTTGTATGTAACTTATCTATAAAACTTATAAAATTAAATAAACCTTTAAAACTTGCAGACTCATATTGCTTTGCTCTTTCAAATAACATTTTTAAATTTGCCTGACGTAATGCTCCATTTGGTAATAATGTTACATAATTATAAAATCCTGTATCTAAATAAATTTGCCAAATTAATTCATCTAATGCCATATACTTTTCTTGAGATTGCCATCTTTTTACATTTTCTAAAAATATATTTATTTTTGTTTTTAACTTATCGTCTCCATCATATTCTTTTAATGATTTATAAAATGGCTGATTTTTATTTTTTAATCTTATTTCAACTAAATCATTATCTGAAAACCCTCCAATAGTTGAACGTAACACTGTAACTAACGGTATATCTTGCATAGGGTTATCAACTACTTTTAATACAGACATTATTGTTTGTATTTCTAATGATTCTAAATATTCTGATGATACATCACTAAATACTGGAAATGATAATTTCGCTATTTCATTTTCATATATAGGTGCTGTTACAGATGTTGCCCTTAAAAGTACAACTATATCTTTATATGTGACATTTCTATACTCATTTGTTTTTTTATCAAACACCATATACCCACTATTTAAAAATGATTTAATTTTATTTGCTACAAATCTTGCTTCTAAAACAACATCTTCAATTCGCTCTGCTCCAGATGGTAGTTCATCATCTTCTTCTGAATCTTTAAATACATTTATTTCTTCATCTTTTAAATCAATTATATTTAATTCTGTTTTACCTGCATAATTTATTAAATCTGTTTCAGGATTTTTGTAATCTGCTCCTAAGTTTAAAAATTCAGTTTCATCATATAAAATATCACCTAGACTTTTACTCATTATATTTTCAAAAATCATATTTGTAACATCTAATATATTTGATCTACTTCTGAAGTTTTTAAATAATTGTATTTTTTGACCATTACTTAAATCATTACCTTTTAACTTGTATTTTTCATACTTGTTTAAAAATAGCTCTGGCCTTGCTTGTCTAAATTTGTATATACTTTGTTTTACATCTCCTACCATAAATATGTTGTTTTCTTTTGAAACACTTGTTAAAATATATTCTTGTACTAAATTACTATCTTGGTATTCATCTATTGCTATTTCTACAAATTTTTCTTTGTATTTTTTTGCAATATCTGTTTCTATTATTTTTCCATTTTCATTTTTTAACAAAATTTTTAGAGCAAAATGTTCAATATCATTAAAATCAACAATATTCTTTTCCTTTTTTCTTTCAGCAAATTTTTTTGAAAATTCTATTATTAAATTTTCTATTGCCTTTAGAATGCCATACATATTATATATATTTTCATTTGCTTCTGCTGAATCATATAATAATATTTTTGAAACTTCCTTATTGTAACTTTTTTTAATTCCATCTCTTGTTGATTTTGCAATATCTTTTAGCTCTAAAGTTACTTTTTTGTCTGTTGGCCATTTAGGCCATTCAATTTGATTTGCTTTTTCATATGCAGAATTCCATGAATTCAAATGTTCTTTTACATATTCTAGGTTAATTATATCTTCATTAATTACAAGTCTAAATTTTTCAAGCTCTTCAAATCTATTTAAGTCACGCTCTGTTTTCTTTAAACTTATTATATAATTTGATATATTTTCTTTTAAAGAATCCAATAATATTTTTCCCCATACTGTTTCAGAAAAGTCATTGTTTAATTTTTCTTTTAAATTAAACATTTCGACCTTTTCATTTAACCAATCCTCTGGAAACGGACTACTTTGTATATATTTATAAATATTTAATAAAAGCTCTTTTAATGGTTCATCATCTCTGTATGTTGTATATGTATTTATTAAATTCAAAAATTCCTTATCATTACTTACATATTTATCTTCGAAAATATCATCAATTACCTCTTGTTTAAGAAGCTCTACCTCTGTTGTATCGGCAACTCTAAAGTTGGCTGATGTATCAATTTCAAAAAAGTTGTTTCTTATTATATCTAAACAAAATGAATCTATTGTACATATACTTGCTTTATTTATTAAAATAATTTGTCTTTGTAAGTTTTTATTATCTGGAAATTCTTCCATCTTTTTATATATTGCTTCTAATATACGTTCACGCATTTCACTGGCAGCAGCATTTGTAAATGTTACCACCAAAATTTTATCTATATCTACATTTTCATTTATAACCTTATTTATAATTCTTTCTACCAAAACTGCAGTTTTACCACTACCTGCAGCTGCAGCAACTAATATGTTTGAACCTTTATCATAAATTGCATCTTGTTGCTCTTTTGTCCATTTTACATCAGCCATGGTATTTCCTCCTTTATCTTTTGCAGATATATGATATCATTATTACATAGTGATTTCAAGAAAAAAATCCAATTATTGCTTGACTTTTGCCTTTATTTGTAATAAAATAATGGAGCAATTAAATTTGAATATGACTTAGAGTCGAACTTCTCCCCGGTGGTTTAATTTTAAGTTTCATATAAATAAATTATAAATATTTTAATGAATGGAGGGTATTTTTTACCATGAATAATACTACATATAGTTTAAAGAAAAGTGAAATTGAAAGCAAATGGTATATAATTGATGCTGCCAATAAACCATTAGGTAGAGTTGCTAGTGAAGCAGCTAAATTATTAAGAGGAAAACACAAACCTACTTACACACCAAATATTGATAACGGAGATCATGTTATTATATTAAATTGTAATGATATAGTTTTAACAGGTCATAAATTAGACCAAAAAATTTATAGACATCATTCAGGATACATTGGAGGAATGAAAGAAACAACAGCTAGAGAAATGTTAGCTAAATCTCCAGAAAAAATGATGATGTTAGCAATAAAAGGAATGCTTCCAAAAAATAGCTTAGGAAGACAAATGTTAAAAAAAGTAAGAGTTTATGCTGGTAACGAACATGAAAACATTGCTCAAAAACCAGAAGTATGGAATTTCTAATTAATAATATTAAGGGAGGAAAATTAAAATGGCTGATACAAAAACAGTATTCTATGGTACAGGTAGAAGAAAAAGATCAATAGCTAGAGTTAGATTAGTAGAAGGAAATGGAACAATTACAGTTAATGGTAAAGACTTAAATGATTATTTTGGTGCAGAAACATTAAAATATATCGTAAGACAACCATTATCAGTAACAGAAACATCTTCAAAATATGATGTTATATGTACAGTAAAAGGTGGAGGTTTCACAGGTCAAGCTGGAGCTATCCGTCATGGAATTTCAAGAGCTTTATTAGAAGCTAATTCAGATGAATTTAGACCAACTTTAAAATCAAACGGATTCTTAACAAGAGATTCTCGTATGAAAGAAAGAAAGAAATATGGTCTTAAAAAAGCAAGAAAAGCACCTCAATTCTCAAAGAG
>FR878261.1:0-431 GCA_000434335.1 Clostridium sp. CAG:492 | reverse complement strand
ATATTTCCAAAAAGAAACATACTTCAAAAGTATGTTTCTTTTTTTGCACTTTGCTTTTTTCTAAATTTTAGATAATACCCTCATCCAATTTTCTCCCATAATTTTATCAATTTGATCTTCTAAATATCCCGACTTTCTTAATTCATTTATTAAAATTGGCATATCCTTTATTCCTTTTATATCACTTAATCTATGCTCTTCATCCACTCCATCAAAATCCGTTCCTAATCCAATGTAATCAATACCAACTAAATTTGTTATATGTTTTATGTGTCTTATAATATCTGTTACATTTGCTTTTCCTTCTTTTTTTAGAAATGAACTGCATAAACATATTCCTATTATTCCATTTCTTTTTGCAATTGCTTTTATTTGTTCATCTGTTAAATTTCGTGGATGATTACATATACTGTAACAATTTGAGTGTGTTG
>FR878260.1:180-641 GCA_000434335.1 Clostridium sp. CAG:492 | reverse complement strand
AAACAAAAAATCAGACAAGTTTTAAACAAGCCTGATTTTAAGTATTGGAGCCACTTGTCTGAATCGAACAGACGACCTACTGATTCATACTACTATAATTTTCATTACCACAAATGTGTTTGTAGTCTGGACTTTCTCTTTACCATAGTTTACTAACTTTAGGTACACCGTATAAAGTCTCTACACTTGGATTTCTCCTAGCTCGGGATTAACATATATAAAACTTAGTCTTCCCCGAATTAGCGGTGTCCACTTTATCTGTTTCCAAATAAAGGTGCAAGATAGTTCAAAATAGAAATAGCTTTCTATCTATCCCACAAGTCAGTTGCTCTACCAGCTGAGCTAAAGTGGCATTATTAAGTTGTGGTGACCCGTACGAGAATCGAACTCATGTCTCCGCCGTGAAAGGGCGATGTCTTAACCGCTTGACCAACGGGCCTTAAATAATATGAATGTTTAGG
>FR878260.1:0-150 GCA_000434335.1 Clostridium sp. CAG:492 | reverse complement strand
AAAAATCCTAAACATTTGGTGAGCCATCGCAGACTCGAACTGCGGACAACTTGATTAAAAGTCAAGTGCTCTACCACCTGAGCTAATGACCCAAATGATTCATATTATTTTTTGTTGCATTGCTGAATGCAAGACTTATTATAAACTCAT
>FR878259.1 GCA_000434335.1 Clostridium sp. CAG:492 | reverse complement strand
TAAAACGGAAAATTAATCCGTTTTATTTTTTGCTCTATTTTTATAAACATTTGCTTTGTTTTTACATTGTGGAGTATGATATTCGGCTTTAGGATTAACAGCAAGAAAAGCTTTATTACAGAATTTACATATCTTTAATAGATTAATATCTTGTGCTACTGTTTTAGCAAAGTAATAATCGATATATTGTTTTAAACAAGTGATTTGAAATTCTACGGATAAGGTTTCTTTTCTAGACAAACTTATTTTAACATTGTTAATTTCAAATTGTTTTAATAATTCCTCTATATTGCAATTATCCTCATTAGAAATATTATTTAATAAACTATATAAGTATTTAGCATATTGAACAAACATATCTAGAGGTTCACAATATAAATTAGATCCTGCTAATAATTTATTTACATCAGATAATATGTATTTTTCCATGGCAGGAGTTTCTGCTAATTTAGTTACTTCATTAATTAATTCTTTTATCTGACTATCATCACAAGTAGGGAAGAATAATTTAAAATATTTCTTTCTATCTACTACTGTTGTTAAATCAGAATTTCCAATATAGTTATAATCTTTTAAAACTATTTTATCATCTAAGAAAAAGTATTTATTTAGAGGTAAATCGTTTATTAATCCTAATGTAGAATATTTATTTACAAAGTCTAAAACACTTTTTTCTATATCATTTTCGTTATAAAAAGCTAATTTACCTATATTTAATAAATCTATTAAAATAGATTCTTCAAAGTCTTTTTCTATATCAATTAATGGAGCACCACTAGAGTGCTTTTTATTTATACTATCTGGAACTATATATTTAGTTTTGCCTATTTCTTTAATTTCATATTTAGCAAATTTAAAAATATTTTTTCCTTCAAATGCACTAAAATTAAGGCTCATACGAATACCTCCTAAAAAATTATAAAAAAATTACAGTAAGTCCTTGACAAGCATAATAGATTACTGATATGCTTTTACCAGAGTAAGTGATTATTACATAAAATCAATTACAGAAACAAAAACCAGTCAGGACTTGATTTTTAAGTCAAATTACAGCATTAAACCAGTAATTGATTACTTATAATAATAGCTTACCACACAAAAGATAAGTTGTCAACAAAGAAGATAAAATTTCAAAAGAAAGGAGGAATGTATATGGAATTTCAGGAAGTCAAAAGAATAACTCTAACAATGAGAGAAGCAGCAGATTATTTAGGAATATCATATTGGTTAATCAATCAACTGGTTAAGAAAAAACAAATACCATATTCAAAAGTAGGCGGCAAGTTCTTATTTAGAGTAAAAGCACTGGATGAATATCTATGTGAAAAAGAACGAGCTTCAGTAAGATAGCAAAGGAGGAAGAAAAATGGTTGAAGTTCATTGGTTTAAGATACAGGCAGATATATTTGACAATGAAAAAATTAAAAAACTACTTAATAGTAGGGATGGGGACACCTATTGTAGAGTATGGTTTCAACTATTAGCGTTAGCTGCAAAGTGTAATGCACATGGAGCAGTTCTACTTGGTGAGAATATTCCAATAACAATAGATGATCTTGCAAGAATTATGAACAAGACAATAAACAAGCTTACAACGATTATGCAACAACTAGTGAATCTTCACATGATATTCGTAGAAGATGGAACAATCTATATTAAAAATTGGGATGTTTACCAAAATCTTGATAAGCTCGAAAAAATCAAGGAAGACAACAGGAAAAGACAGCAAAGATTTAGAGATAAACAAATGATAAATAACGTTACTGTAACGTTAGATAACGCAGAAGATAAGAATAGAGAAGAAAAGATTAGAATAGAAAATGATAGTGGATTTAAAGACTAAAAAAGCAATTTTTAATTATGAAAGGAGAAGTTTATATGATAAGTACAAGAACAATTAAAAGAGAAAAATGTAAATTCTGTGGAAAGGAATTAGAACAAAAAACAATGAGTTTTATAGTAGGAGACAGAGAGTTTGTTTTATCAGGAGAGCCTGTAAGATGTGACTGCATGAAAGCAAAGATATATTGGAAAAAGGTTGATGATAGAAGAGCTGCAATAGAATATAAAAGGGAGTATAACAGAAAGATGATGCTAAGAAAGAGATATTACTTAAATAGCAAAATGAACAAAAGATTACTGGAATATAATTTTGATAATTATATGACTAATAATGACAATAGAATGGCTTATGAAAAGTCAAAAAGATATGCAGAAGGTTTTGTTAAAGGCGATAACAAAGGAAGTTTATTTATAACTGGAGGAGTTGGAACAGGTAAAACACATTTAGCAGCAAGTATAGCAAATTACTTAATAGAAAATGAAATACCAGTTATATTTGGAACACTAATAACTTTACTAAATGATATAAAGGATACTTACAAAATTGATGGCAATTGTGAGAGTGATGTTATTGAAAAATATTCAAAGATTCCATTGTTGATAATTGATGATTTAGGTAAAGAAAGACCTAGTGAATGGACATTAGAAAAATTATTTACAATAATAAATAACAGATATGAGAACAATTTACCAATAATAATTACAACAAATTATAACAAGGAAAAGTTAAGAAAAAGACTTCTATGTAATAACAATGAAGAAATAGTAGATTCAATAATATCAAGACTTTATGAAATGTGTAGAGGAATAATCATCTTTGGAAAAGACAAAAGAAAAGAGTTAGTATAAGCCGCAAAACTAAATACTAACCCAAATGTTTATAAATATATTTTAATATAAAAATTTAAAAAAGTAAATAAAAAGGAGGAAAGTTATGGATATAACTTATAAAAAAGTAGGAGATTATTATTATCCTGAATTGGAATTACCAAACAAATATAAGGATTTTAGATTAGATAAATATGGAATGTTAAGACTTAATTATTTAAAAGAAAATAAGCATGTACAATATGAGGTTATGAAGATAGAAGACACCTTAATAGATCATTTAAAAGAAGTACAAGAATTAGCAAATAAAAGATACAATCAGCTTATGGAAGAGTTCAAAAAGAAGGAAAACATTACTGAAAAATTAAAACAAAAAGACCAAATGAAATGGGTAGGACTAATGAACAATATAAGCAATTGTGCAGATGAGATTG
>FR878258.1:6880-7681 GCA_000434335.1 Clostridium sp. CAG:492 | reverse complement strand
GTTAAAATATTTAACTGTAAGCCGCCTGGGTCGGGTTCATAAAGGCTAATTAAGTTTAGCTACCTAGTATTTTATGCTTAGCGAGTATACATAAAAAGGGAGGTGTACTTAAATGTACGCAGTAATCGAAAGTTGTGGAAAACAATATAAAGTTGCAGAAGGTGATGTAGTATTCTTCGAAAAATTAAATTCAGAAGCTGGTGATACAGTTAAATTTGACAATGTAGTATTAGTATCTGATGATAAAAAAGTAGAAGTTGGAGCTCCTTATGTAAAAGGTGTATCTGTAGAAGGAACAGTAGTTGCAAACGGAAAAGCTAAAAAAGTTTTAGTTTACAAATACAAAGCTAAAAAGAACTACAGAAGAACACAAGGACACAGACAACCATATACAAAGGTTGAAATAAAAAGTATAAAAATGGCTTAATTAGATGCCATAAAAATAAAAAATCCAAAAATGAAAGGAGTGAAAAAACATGGCTCATAAGAAAGGACAAGGTAGTGTTAAGAACGGTAGAGACAGTGAGTCTAAGCGCCTTGGTTTAAAAAGAGCTGATGGACAAATAGTTCCAGCAGGAAATATATTAGTAAGACAAAGAGGAACAAAAATCCATCCAGGAACAAACGTTGGAATCGGAAGCGATGACACATTATATGCAAAAGTAACTGGTAAAGTTAAATTTGAAAGATTAGGAAAAGATAAGAAAAAAGTTAGCGTATATCCAGTAGAAGAAAATGCATAATTATAAAATTGATTACAAAAAACGTCAGATTATTCTGATGTTTTTTTGTTGTCTAAAA
>FR878258.1:5207-6781 GCA_000434335.1 Clostridium sp. CAG:492 | reverse complement strand
GTGTAATTCCTAGATACCTAAGAATGTGCTGTAACGAATCTGTATCATTAAGACTGTTGACAACCTTTTTGTATGTTTCCACATTGCTGTGGCAGTAGTCATAATACAGTCTGGTGATATTTGATCCTGTTAATCCGATACTATCAAATTTTGAAAGCATAGTAACAAAATCGAATTCGTCCATCTGTTTCCTCAAATGAAGTAAAAAATTAATTGTGGCTGGTTTGCCATCACTAATTAAAACAATCATCTGATTTACAGTCATTGACGGCTGAAGCTGGTGCCGTGAACGATGAAACTTTTGCATGAGTATGCACCTCCTTCTAAAAAAATTGAATGATAATATATTATCACAAATTGACATAATTGTCAACTAACAAAGAAAAATAATTTGATTCATTAATAAATATATGCATGGAAAAATTTTTTATTACAAAAATTTATAAAGTCACTTAAAAGTCACTTATACAATTTAAAATATAAAATGTAAAATGAAAAAATAAAGTAAAAAAAGCTTGGAACTTTATTTCTAATAAGTAAGTATATCACAGGTTATCAAATCAATAAATCATAAGATTTTGTTGCAAATCTTATGTAATTTATTAAATCTATTATACGAGAAAGGATGATTTTTATGGAAATTTTAAAAGTTGAAAATTTAGTAAAAACTTATGGAAAAGGAGAAAACAAAGTAAATGCAGTTGATGATATTTCTTTTTCAGTACAAAAAGGTGAATTTGTTGCAATTGTAGGTGCAAGTGGTAGTGGAAAATCAACATTACTACATTTATTAGGAGGAGTAGATAGACCAACATCTGGAAAAGTTTTTATTGATGGAAAAGATATATACTCATTAAATAATGATAATTTAGCAATTTTTAGAAGAAGACAAATAGGTCTTATATATCAATTTTATAATTTAATACCAATATTAAATGTAAAAGAAAATATTACATTACCTTGTGATTTAGATGGTCAAAAAGTAGAGCAAAGTAGATTAAATGAATTAATACATACATTAGGATTAGAAAAAAGAGTAAATCATTTACCAAATCAATTATCAGGAGGACAACAACAACGTGTATCAATAGGAAGAGCAATGATAAATAATCCTGCATTAATGCTTGCAGATGAGCCAACTGGAAATTTAGATTCAAAAGCGAGTGATGAAATAATTTCTTTGCTTAAAATTTCAAATAAAAAATTTAATCAAACTGTAATAATGATAACTCACGATTTAGAAATTGCAAAAGAGGCAGATAGGGTTATTACAATTGAAGATGGAAAAATAATAAGAGATGAAAATAATTAAGAAATAAAAAGAAAGGTGGTGGAAAAATGAATATTTTAAAAAAGCTAACATTAAAAAGTTTGAAATTAAATAAAAAAAGAACAATAGTAACAATAATAGGAATAATACTTTCAACAGCACTAATTTGTGCGGTTGCAGGGATGATTACTAGTGTACAAAAAACATTAATTAATTATGCTAAAAGTCATAGTGGAAATTATCATGTTTGTTTTAAAAATATTCCAAATGACGAATTAAAATATGTAAAAGAAAATAAAAATGT
>FR878258.1:0-5188 GCA_000434335.1 Clostridium sp. CAG:492 | reverse complement strand
GAAAATAAAAATGTCCAGGATTATTTTTTGAGTAAAAATGTAGGATATGGCAAACTAGAAAAAGTGGAAAATGAATACAAACCATATATTTTCGTTATGGAATATGACAAAAAGGGATTAGAGCAAGGTGGTGTAACTTTATTAGAAGGTAGAATGCCAGAAAATTCAAATGAAATAGTAATTCCAGAGCATTTAATAAAAAGTGGCAGAATTAATTATACAATAGGTGAAAAAATCACATTAAATTTAGGAAAAAGACAAACAAAAGATGGATTAGAGCTAACACAAGAAGATGCTCTTTTAACTGATGAAAGCGAAGAAACAGAATCATCATCAAAATCAAAAAGTGAAACAGAAGATTTTGAAGAAATAGTAGATACAAAAGAACATACATATACAATTGTTGGTATTATAGAAAGATCAAATTATAAAGGAATTGAAGGATTTTCTGCTCCAGGTTATACAGCTATTTCATATATGGATAATGAAAATGATATAAATACAGCTAATATTTCTGTATTATATTCAAATTTAAAAGATTTTCAAAAGAAAACAGAAGATATAAAAAGTGTAATTGAAAAAAATATTGGAAGTTCAGTAACGGTAAGTTATAATAGTAGCCTAATTGACTATGAGGGTGGAGTTAGTGATACAACAATGGCAAGCTTGTATTCTGTAGGTGCAGTTGTTATTATTATAATAATTTTAAGTAGTGTATTCGTAATAAGGAATAGCTTTAGTATATCTGTATCAGAAAAAACTAAACAATATGGAATGCTTAGCTCTATAGGTGCAACTAAAAAGCAAATAAAAAAATCTGTATTATATGAGGGCTTTTATATAGGTATAATAGGAATACCTCTTGGTATATTGTGTGGAATGCTAGCAGTTGTAATTTTATTACAAGTTGTTAATGTGTTATTAGGTGATTCTTTAAATGAAAAGTGCGTTTTCAGTATTCCAATATTAGCAATAATAGCATCAATAGTAATATCTGCAATTACAATATATCTATCATGTATATTACCAGCAAGAAGGGCTTCAAAAATATCACCAATAGAAGCTATTCGTGGAAATGATGACATAAAAATAAAGGCAAAAAAAGTAAAAACTTCAAAAATTACAAAAAAACTATTCGGAATTGGTGGAGTTATAGCAAGTAAAAATTTAAAAAGAAATAAGAAAAAATACAGAACAACAGTTATATCATTGGTTGTAAGTATATCAATATTTATATCATTATCATCTTTTTTAGATTATGGTGGAAAAATAGTAAATGTATATTATAAAGATTTGGGATATGATATATCGGTTTATAATGGAACAGTTGAAAATTATAATGAAATAACAAAATTAGACAATGTAGAAGAATATTCATATTCATATATGACTGAAGGGTCTGTAGATATTAATAAATATGGATCTGAATTTGGAAAAAGAATTGCCAAGGATAATGAAGAAACAAATAACATAACAATTATATTGATAAATAATGATTATTTTAAAAAGTTTATTGAGCACCTAGGAATACAATCAACAAATTACAAAGATATTGCAATTTTAGAAGATGATGCTTATGAATATATCGACGAAAAAACTGTTTTTGAAAATTATTATAGTTTAAAGACTGGTGACTCAATAGAGATTACATTAACAAATGGCGAAAAAAGGACAGTAAAAATTAGCAAAAAAACAGATGAACGTCCAATGGGATATAAAAATGTATATTCAAATGGAGGATACTTATTTGTATCAGAAGATTTTATACAAGATAAATCAGATAAAAAAAGTTTCCACGTAGGAAGCCTATTAATAAAATCACAAAATCCAGACGAATTAGAAAATGAAATAAATAATTTAAAAAAGACAAATAATTTATATTCAAAACTATATATAAACAATATATCTAAATATGTAGAAGAAAACCAAAAGATAATTTTATTAATTTCAATATTCTTATACGGCTTTATAGCTGTAATTACTTTAATTGGTGTAACAAATATATTTAATACAATAACAACAAATATGATATTAAGAAGTAAAGAATTTGCAAATTTAAAATCAGTAGGGATGACAACAAAAGAATTTAATAGAATGATTAGATTAGAAAGCATTTTATATGGATTAAAATCTCTATTAATAGGAATAC
Organism: Clostridium sp. CAG:492; assembly: GCA_000434335.1. GTDB lineage: Bacteria > Bacillota > Clostridia > TANB77 > CAG-508 > CAG-492. The sequence continues at coordinate 3,039 of FR878258.1, read as the reverse complement.
CACTAGGTTTGATAGGTTCATATTGTATATATAATGGTATTGCAAAAGGACTGGATTTTGGATATATATTACCACTAAAGTCAATAATAATTGCAATAATATTTGTATTTATAATAGTAGGCTTAACAATGAAATATTCATTAAATAAAATAAATAAGCAAAACATTATTGAAACAATAAGGGAAGATAATATATAATAAGCTTAAAATTTGGGAAGGATATAAATAATGAAAAATATTTTATTAATTGAAGATAATGAGTCTATATTAAAAGGGTTAGTTTATTCATTAGAGCAAGAACGATTCAAAGTTACTACTGCAATGACAATAAAAGATTCAAAAAATTTACTAGAATCAAATAATATATATAATTTAATAATATTAGATATATCCTTGCCAGATGGAAGCGGATTTGATTTGTGCAAATATATAAAGTCAAACTACAATATTCCAATAATATTTTTAACAGCAAAAGATGAAGAGCAAGATGTTGTACAAGGATTTGATTTAGGAGCAGATGACTATATAATAAAGCCATTCAGAATACGAGAACTAATATCAAGAGCAAATAATATTTTAAGAAGATATAATAATATACAAACAAACATAATAACATCAAGCAATATAAAAATAGACCTAGATGCACAACGAGTTTATAAAAATGACGATGAAATAGTATTAACAGCCCTAGAATATAAAATTTTAGCTCTATTATTTACAAATATAAATCAAACAGTAAGTCGTGAAAAAATACTAGACAAAATATGGGATATAGCAGGAAATTACGTAAATGACAACACATTAACTGTTTATATAAAAAGAATAAGAGCCAAATTATCACCAAATGATATAATAAAAACAATAAAAGGTATAGGCTATAGAATAGAAAACTAAAAAGCGTGGAAATTTTTTATTTAGTAGAGAGGGATATGTGAATATATATATTAAAATGCAGTGACGCGCAGTTTGGAAGCTATAGAACACAGAAAAGTTTGTACACCAAATAGCGGGGGTACATAGTAATTCGTACTAGTCAAGAAAAGGCGCACCAGTAAGGAACGGAATTTTAATATATATATTCACATATCCGGTTAAACTTTATAAAGAAATAAAAAAATGAATGTTTCAATAATTATCATAAAAGGAGAATCATAGTGAAAAAAGAGCAAATAAAAAAGATTTTAATTCCATCAAGTATTTTTATATTAATATGTATAATTGTATTTTCAATATTAACAATATACCAATACCACACATATATAACAACAGTAAATACTACAATAGAAAATATAGTTGATGAAATTAGAGCACAATACCCACAAGTATCGGAAGAAAAACTAATTAAAATAATAAATGGTTCAATTAATAAAAAAGATGCATCAACATTAAAAAAATATGGATACACAGACAACAAAGTAGCATACATAAAAGAGCTAGAAAAAAGTATGAAACATTCGACAATAATTAATCTTACAGTATTAATCTTTATTGGAATAATTGGAATATTGATATTATTACTTGCAAACAAAAAGCAGGAGAAAAAAATAGAGGAAATAAATCATTATTTAAAAACCATAAACAATAGAAATTATCAATTAAAAATAGAAGAAAATACTGAAGATGAGCTATCAAAATTACGAAACGAATTATATAAAACCACGGTATTATTAAAAGAATCAGCCGAAAATAGTGAGCAAGAAAAAATAAATTTAAGCAATTCCTTGGCTGATATATCACACCAATTAAAAACACCATTAACATCAATAAGAATACTATTAGATAATATAAATGAAAATCCTCAAATGGACAAACAAACTAAAAAAGAGTTTTTAAATGAAATAAGTAAACAAATTGATTGGATTTCATCTTTAACAATATCACTATTAAAATTGGCAAAATTTGATTCTGGTTCAATAGTAATGAATGACGAAATGGTTGATGTTACAAAATTGATGAATGAAGTAATTTCAAATTTAGATATATTATTAGATTTAAAAAATATTCAAATAATAAAAAAATATGACAATAAAGCAACAATAAAAGCAGACTACAAGTGGCAAATAGAGGCATTAACAAATATTTTAAAAAATGCTATAGAGCATAGTAAAGAAAATTCAAAAATTATTATAACAACAATAAATACAAGTGTATTTACAAAAATAATAATACAAGATGAAGGAGAAGGCATAGATTCAAAAGATATAAAACATATATTTGAAAGATTTTATAAATCAGAGCACTCATCTAAAGAAAGTACAGGAATTGGTCTAGCATTAGCAAAAACAATAATTGAAAAAGAAAATGGATATATAAAAGTAGAATCGAAAAGTGGGTGTGGGACTACTTTTGAAATTAAGTATGTAAAATGTTAAAATTTTGCTAGAATATGTATGTGTATTATGATATACTATGAAGAAACAATGAAAGAAGGTCATAAAATAATGGAAGATTTTGAAACAAAAATAACTGTAAGATATGCAGAAACAGATCAAATGGGAGTAGCACATCATTCTGTATATGCAGTTTGGTACGAAGTAGCTCGTACAGAATTTGCAAAAAAATACATAATACCATATTCAGAGGCAGAAAAAATTGGAATAATGATGCCAGTAGCAGAGCTTACAAGTAAATACTATAAATCAGCATTTTACGAAGATGAACTAACAATTAAAACAGAAATTGAAAATTATTCGCCAGTAAGAATAAAATTCAAATATTCAGTATATAATCAAAAAAATGAGCTAATAAACATAGGCACATCAATGCACGCATGGACTGGAACAGATTTAAAAATAATGAATCTAAAGAAAAAATTCCCAGAAATATATGCAAAAATTGAAGCAATTGGAACAAATAAATAAAGTTTTTTATGAATATGAAGGGGTACATAAAAAGTGCTCCTTCATTTAGCTTATTTGATATAAATTAATTAAGCTCTGTTAGATAAAACAATAAAAAGAATGTCGAAAAAAGTATCACGAAATTTCTTGAAATATCCAGCAAACAATGGTTAAATAAGAAATCATAGAAATTTGGAAAC
>FR878257.1 GCA_000434335.1 Clostridium sp. CAG:492 | reverse complement strand
CCAATTCAAAAGCGCTCTATTGAAAAAAAAGAAAAAATAATAAAAGCTGGATTTGATCTTATTTGTGAAAAAGGATATTATAATACAAATACTGCTGAAATAGCTAAAAAAGCTGGAGTTTCTACAGGTATTGTGTATCAATATTTTAAAGATAAACATGATATTTTAATTGCCGGTATTCAAAAGTACGCTAGTGATATTTTCTATCCTATGCTTAATACTGTAACGACAAAAGTTGATTTAAGTCCACAAAATTTTCGTGATGTTTTAAAAAATATGATTAATCGTTTTATTGAAAATCATAAATTATCACAATCTGCACATCAAGAAATTATGGCTATGACACATTCTGATGAGGATATTGCTCATTTTTTTCAGGAACACGAAATATATATGACAGATACAATTGTAAAATTACTTCAAAGTCATGGTATTTGCAGTGAAAATTTGCCTGAAAAAGTACATATTTCTATTAATTTAATTGATGATTTATGTCATGAAATTGTTTATCATAAGCATAAATGTATGAATTATGATGTTATGATTGATTTGGTTGTTGATACTATTGTGGGATTAATTAAATAAAAAAACTAATATAAATTTAATCAAAAGCAATTTTGTTTAAATTTTATATTAGTTTTTTATTATTTTTATTGATTTTGACTCATTTCAATATAATGCCATGAATCTTTGCACATATCATCTAGATTTTTTTCAGCAACCCATCCTAGCTCTATTTTGGCTTTTGCTGGGTCTGCATAGCATTTTGCTATATCACCTGATCTACGAGGTGCTATTTTATATTTTACTTCTTTACCTGTTGCTTTTTCAAATGCTTTTACCATATCTAAAACACTATAACCTGTTCCTGTTCCTAAATTATATATAAATAAACCTTCGTGCTCTTTGTCAAGTTTTTCAAGTGCTTTTACATGTCCTTTTGCTAAGTCTACTACATGTATGTAGTCTCTTACACCTGTTCCATCTGGAGTATCGTAGTCGTTTCCGAATACTGATAGCTCTGGTAAAATTCCGGCTGCAACTCTTGCTACATATGGCATTAAGTTATTTGGAATTCCTTGTGGCTCTTCACCTATTAATCCACTTTCGTGTGCTCCTACTGGATTGAAGTATCTTAGTATGCAAATATCCCAAGAGTTATCTGAATTGTATATATCTTTTAAAATTTGCTCTATAAATAGTTTTGTTGTTCCATATGGATTTGTTGTTCCTCCTGTTGGAAATTCTTCTGTTATTGGTACTGTTGCTGGATCTCCATATACTGTTGCTGATGAGCTAAATATAAATTTTTTACAATTGTGTGCTCTCATTACATCTAATAAAACTAGAGCTCCTGAAATGTTGTTCATGTAATATTCTATTGGTTTTTTTACTGATTCTCCAACTGCTTTGTATCCTGCAAAATTTAAAACTGCATCTATTTTGTTTTCTGTAAATACTTTGTTTAGCTCTTCTTTATTTGAGTAATCCATTTCGTAAAACTTAAAATCTTTTCCTGTTATTTGTTTTATTTTGTCTAGTACTTCTGGTTTACTATTTGAAAAGTTATCTATAATAATGATTTCCTTTCCTGCGTTTAATAATTCGACTGCTGTGTGGCTACCAATGTAACCAGCTCCGCCTGGTAATAAAATTGCCATAATTCATACCTCCTTGTTTTTTTGCATTATATAGCAATTTTTATTTAATGGCAAGTATTTTGGTATTGTTTTTTGTTATATTTGTGGAGAGATAATTTTATTATTTCTTGGCTTTTTGTTCACTATAGTGAACAGGAAGTAAATTAATATTTCTTTTATTATTAAACTTATATACATAATTAAAATACTCCTAACATAAACTCGTGTAGTTTTTTTAAGACAATGAAGGTAAAAATAAAATGCAAATTTTTACAAAAAAATGCATTTACTTTTCTTTTTATTTTGTGTTGGTTGTCGTTCACTATAGTGGAATGGTATTTGTAAAAAAGAATAGTTCCGATTGATGACCATTGTAGGTGTGTCAAAGAGAACCATCTTTTTGTTGGTAATTTTAGATAAATTTTTACTTTTTTCTTTTACAATAGACTTTTAATCTCCTCTTTTGTTAATCCAGTTAATTCAGCTATTAAATTTATATCCATTTTCTTCTCTAGCATTTTTTGAGCAATTTTCAAGTTTGCTTTTTTCTCTCCTTCTGCTTTTCCTTCTGCTAATCCTTCTGCTTTTCCCTTTGCTTTTCCTTCTGCTAATCCCTTTGCTTTTCCTTCTGCTAATCCAGCTTCTAGTCCTTTTTGTTTCATTTCGGACATTGCACTATTGTAGTCATATCTTGCCCAATCTTCGGCATCTGCTAATTGTTGTACTTCTTCATCTGCAT
>FR878256.1 GCA_000434335.1 Clostridium sp. CAG:492 | reverse complement strand
TAAATAAAATAAATAAGAGCTTTAATTTATCACACCAACAATTATCAAGCTATAGTATAAAATTAACTTTCCAACCCAATTACACATTATATTACTTAAATAACATAGCATTCAAACAAACAAATTTACCTTTTATTAATTTATTTTAAAATACTAAATTTTTAGTATACTATTTTTATTAATAAATCTCTTCATAAAATATATAATTTAATCATAAAATTAATAAATACCAATTTTATATTTACAACAAAATAATTTAATATGAAACAAGTTACAAAAAGCTTTTTTTTTGAATAAAATATGTATATCAATATATTTTTTGTGAATACTATATTTGTTCAAGAAAGGAGCTTTTTTTGTATGATTTCAATATGTTTAAAAACTAATAACTTACATTCGTTAAACTACATAGAGCAACAATTAAACCAAACTACCCTTTCTCAAATATTCTATTCGCAAAAAAAATTCAAAATATACAATAACATTATAATTCATTATTTGGGAGATATGCCAAATGAATTTTATAACGTTTTTTCAGATATACTATCTAATTTGATAATAGCTAATTATGAAAAAACATTTATAAAACAGCAATTGCAATTTGACTTTTTTTATTTTTCTTTAGAAGAAAAAAAACAAATACAACAGTCAACACTTGATAATTTAAATACCCAAATAAACCAAAAACAAAAACAAACAATTTTACACAATTGTATACAAGATTACTTTTTAGAAAATTCCACTTGCATATTAGATGGTTTTATAAATTTTAGACTTTATAATTATAAGAATTTTATAGACCTAATTTTAGAAAATACAATAAATGATTATGTTATAAAAAAGGAATATGCAGAATATGTAAATTTATTGTCTGAATATATAAGTATTCAAGAGCCACAAACAGATTGTATTCATCTAATATATGGAAAAAACTTAAAATTACTTTTAGATAATAATAAAAATGTTATAACAGATACAACAAATTCAACTGTATATTTATCTGATATTTCTTTTTCTACAAATGATTTTATATTAAATTCTATATTATCACTATTGCCTCATAAACTCTACATTCATTTATCTGATAATATTGAAGATAATTTTATACAATTTTTGAAACTCATTTTTAAAGGTAAATTTGTTATTTGTAATAACTGCAATATTTGCAATTTATATTTTTCCCAAAAAAATATAATAAACAATAATAAACAATAATTTATAACTTTAATCAATTACTAAATATAATTTAGAAAAATTGATTACTTTATAAATTATTGTTTATTACTTTTATATGTTCATTTTATATTACATATAATTTTTAATAAAATTCACTTATTAAATTATATACATTTGTATATCCCATTGAAATTAATATATTTTGTGCCTTTTTGCTTCTAATTCCACTTGTACAATATAAAACTATATACTCATTTTTATTTTTTACCTTTTTTTGGAAGTCTGATTTAACTTTATATAGTGGTATATTTATTGCACCATTTATGTGGCCCTCTTTAAATTCCTGTTCACTTCGTACATCTACAATAATTGTTGGATATTTGTTTATTATTTCTTCCATTCCTTTGTAATCTATATTTTTTTCAAAACATCTTGTATAACAACAACACCTTCTTCTTATGTTACTCACCCTCTTTCAAATTAATAATTATATATAAATTTATTTTTATTGTAATAACTAACTATTTCGCATAAACAAAAAAATAGCGAATATAATATATTATATTCGCTATTTTTTATTTTGATATTTTATTTTTTAGCTACTGCCTTCGCTTTAGCTGTTTGTTTTAAAAAGTTGTTATTTAAGAATATCATTATTAACATATATATTGCAACTGCACCGATAATAGCAATTTTATCTATTGGATATCTTGTAATTGCTATTATTGCCATATATAATGCTTCTGCTAATACTGTTACTATAATACTTCCTACTACAGTTTTTGCTATTCCTAGTTTGTTAAATCTTATTGCAAAATAAACTAATATTAATACTGCTGAAATTCCAGTATATACTACATATTGTTTTGCCATATCAACTAATCTTACTCTTGGAATATCTGTTACAGACATAACTTGAGATACCTTTATTGATGATACTTCATTTGTTAATTGATATTTTTCATTTATTTTGCTATTTAAATTTTTTAATTCATCTTTTGTTATTAAAGATGATTCAATTTCAACATATTTTGCGTCATCTGAAGATTTTTCAACCTTTGTATCTTCTTTTGCAAATACTTCATTTGCAATTGCTTTTATATCATCTACATTGTAATCTTCTTTTCCTATTGAAATTGTTATCTTTTGGTTTATGTTGTATTTTTCATTTACTTTATTTCTTAAATTTATTAATTGTTCATTTGATACATCATCTACACTTATTACGACTTCATCATTATATATTCCAGCTTTTTCAAAATTTGCCTTATTTTTTCCAAACACTTCATCTGCTATAGCATGTATATCATTCATATTAAAATCTGTACTAATTGGAACAGTAATTGCTTTATGTGCTCTGTATTTAAAGTTTACATTAAAACCTTTTAGTGCAACAACTATTATTCCAATAATTGTGATAATTATTGTTATCAAAAATAACTTTTTCTTCATTCTCTTTTACACCTCTCCCACAATTATTTATCTATTAAAACTTTTGTAATAATTATATTATATATAAACATTACTATTATTCCCCAGAAAATTGTCATTCCTAAAGTTGCTAATTGTAAATATGGAGCACAACAAAATACTATTGCTATTATAATAACTGGTATTAAAATATTAAGTAAGTCAACAAAGTTTTCCTTAAATGTTTTATCATTTTGTAATGTTCTTAAAATTAGCACATAATTAGATACTACTATTGTTGCTAATCCTAAAATTCCAAATAATGTTATTTCAACATTTGTATATCTTAATACTAGTAATATTGAAGCTACAAGTCCTACTAATGATAGTACTGGTAATATTGCTTTATTTTTTAATTTAATTATTGCATATATTAGCATTAAAGCACCTATAATAATTGCTATAATAACAATTGTTTTAATATTAATATTTGATGATACTATTGTAATTGAATCAGATTGATATTCTACTGGAATAGACCCTGTTTTTATTATAGAAACTAGTACTTGTGCACTTTCATAATTTTTTTGTAATTTCTCTCCTTCAGTACCTTGTCCTAAAACTAGGTCTAATGCACCATTTTTAGCGCTTGATACAAAATTTACTGCTGTGTCACTATATAAAGTTTCATCATCTAATGTGAAAGCAAATGTTGCTTCTTTTTCATTTCCTTCACTATCTGTATAATTTGTGTTTGCATTTTTAAATATATTTTTTGCATCTTTTGTAAATTCTATATTTAATAATATCATTGGTGTTGGATAATTTGTTGAATCTATTTTGGCTGATGCATCTTTAAAACCATTTGAATCTACTAATACTTCGTTTGTACTTTGATTTTTTATTTGAGCTTTTCCTTTTGAAACTAATTCTGTTATATAACTAGAATCCATTGAAGTTGGTACTTCTATAACTAAACTTCCATTTTCTTCGTTTAATCTTATATCATACTCATCAGATTTTAATGATGCTAATCTTCTTTCTATTATATTTTTTGAATTTTCATAATCCTTCTTTTTATCTTCTTCTGATTTTTCTTCTGTTTTATTTTCTTCTGTATTTGTTTCTTCTGTCTTGTTCTCTTCAGTACTATTTTCTTCTTTAGTACTTTCATCATTATTTTCTGTTTCAGATTGTGTATTTTTGTCTGTTGTATTTTCTGAATTTGTTTGCTCTTTTACAGAAAAAACTGCTACTTTTCTTTCTTTAAAATCTTTGCCTAATGAATAATCCTTTACTAAATTTTTTCCTTTGTATACACCTACAAATGATACTAAGGATACCAATACTACAAATAACATTGCTAATGTAATTTTTAATGTGTAATTTTTTTTCACTTTGCTTCCTCCTTTTTATCCTTCATATTTTTAATAAATTTATATCATTAATTGCTTTATAAAACTAATGAATAAAATTACTAAGTATGGTATTTGGCATAATTTTATTAATGTCCTTACATTTTTAAATTTTATATTAAAACATAAAAAATATCAACTATATTTTACAAAATTTTGATATTTTATAAATTCAAATTTAATTACTTTTTATCTTCGATGTTTTATGTTTACACCAATTATTCCTCCTAATATTCCAAGTACAATTCCCGTAATTAGCATATATATTGTTTTTGCATTTATTGAAAAATCATTATTTACAAAACTAGATGCCAAATATAAAACTATCATATATATTACTGAAATTACTATTCCATTAATTATTCCGTATTTTTTTAATTTTATACTTGATATTGATGTTCCTATTAATAAACTAACTCCAGAAATTATAATTATTATAGTATTTATACTTTCCTCTTTAATATTGGTTTTAACTAATAACCAAGAAAAAATAAGTATTGAAACTATACTTATTGCTATTGCTATAATTGTTCCCTTACACATAGATTTTAATGTATCCATAAATACCTCCATAAAAATATTCTATCTATATAAAAATATTATTTATAAATATTTTTTAGAACATTATAACTATATAAATATATAATAATTTTGTTTAATAAAAAAGCACAAAAATATTATACAAATATGTTTAATATTTTTGTGCTTACTTTATTAATCTTGAAAATCATATACATCTTTAAATTTTTCTTTAAAAATTGCATATACAGTTTGTAATGTTTTTTCGTCTACACTTAAATATTCGTCTTGGTCGCCTTCTGTTTCTTGAACTCTTAAAATTACAACTTCTTCATTATCATTATCAACTGGATATAGTACTACATAATTTTCATTTTCTAGCTCTATTAAATCTAAAAATTCAAATTTTATTTCATTTCCATTTTCGTCAGTTAAGGTAAATAACTCATCATCATCAGTTATTAAATCTTCTTCCTCTCCAAAAAAATCTTTACTCATTATATCTTCTCCTTTCACATAATTTTCTTTAGATATGTTTCTAATATATATACTGCAGATATAGTATCTACAATACTTCTTTTTTTATGTTTATTTACATTTAAGTAATTCATTGTTTTATGCGCTTCTACAGTGGTTAATCTTTCATCTATTGTTTCAATTGGTATTTTTCCAAATTTACACTTCATTTTATGTATAAATTTTTCTGTTACTTCTGCTCTTTCAGTTTTTGTCCCATTCATATTTATAGGCATACCTATAACAATTGTTGTAACATTGTATTGTTCAATTAGCTCTTCTAGTCGTTTTAAAACTATTTTATCACTACCATTACGGTTAATTGTTTCTAATCCCTGTGCAGTTATTCCTAAAGGGTCTGTTATAGCTATTCCAACTCTCGCATCACCATAATCAATTCCTAATATTCTCATTTTATTCTTCAAGTCCTATATAAAATTTCACCATTTTTTCAAGTAGTTCATCACGTTCTACTTCTCTAATTAAATTTCTTGCATTATTATGACTTGTAATGTATGTTGGATCTCCTGATAATATATATCCAACAATTTGATTTATTGGATTATACCCTTTTTCTTTAAGAGCATCATATACACTTTTTAAAATTTCTTTTGTCTTTTGATTTTTTTCTTTTTCAACATAAAAACTTACGGTTTCGTCATTTACCATAATATACCTCCTTTATAAACAACTTATGTCACTTTCTTTTGAATCAGCACTTTCTAGATATTGAGATAAACTTTTTAGTACTTCTTCTAGCTCTGTTTCCTTAAAATATGTTGTCATTACGATATTTACTTTTGGTGCAACAACTAGTCCATTCATTTTTTCGTTTAAACTACCAACTATTCTAATTCTTAATTTTTCTAAATTTTCTTTTACATCTTCCATAAACTTTTCTACACCATCTAAATCGCTTCCAG
>FR878255.1 GCA_000434335.1 Clostridium sp. CAG:492 | reverse complement strand
TAGGGATTAATAAAAATATTCCAAAACCATAATTGAATAATATATTTGAAGTAGTAATCTTAAATTTCTAATCGAATTGTACAGCGGTGCTCATTTAAGTTATGAAGGAATATATAATGCAAACTAATGAACTTAAAAATATTTATTATTAGAAACAAAACAGACAGACTGTTTTGAAAGGGGGCCCCTATTATAATGGAGGAATTAGAAAATTTCGATAAAATTAAAATTGGATTAGCATCTGATGAATTAATAAGAGAATGGTCAAAAGGTGAAGTTAAAAAACCTGAGACAATTAACTATAGAACATTAAAGCCAGAAAAAGATGGTTTATTTTGTGAAAGAATATTTGGACCAACAAAAGACTGGGAATGTCATTGTGGTAAATATAAAAGAGTTAGATATAAAGGAATAGTTTGTGACAGATGTGGTGTTGAAGTTACAAAGTCAAAAGTTAGAAGAGAAAGAATGGGACATATAGAGCTTGCAGCTCCAGTTGCTCATATTTGGTATTTTAAAGGTATTCCAAGTAGAATAGCTTTAATGCTTGATATCTCTCCAAGAAACCTTGAAAAAGTTGTATATTTTGCATCTTACATAGTTACAGATAAAGGAAATACAGGATTAATTAAAGCTCAAGTATTATCTGAAAAAGAATTCCATGAAGCAGAAGAAAAATATGGAAGAGGTTCTTTCAAAGCTGAAATGGGTGCAGAAGCTTTATATAAATTATTAGCTGAAATTGATCTTGATAAATTATCTGAAAAATTGAAAAAAGAGCTTGTTAAAGCTAGTGAACAAAAAAGAGCAAAATTAGTAAAAAGACTAGACACTGTAGAATCATTTAGATTATCAAATAACAGACCTGAATGGATGATTATGCACGTTGTACCAGTTATTCCACCAGAACTAAGACCAATGGTTCAATTAGATGGTGGTAGATTTGCAACATCAGATTTAAACGACTTATATAGAAGAGTTATAAACAGAAATAACAGATTAAAAAGATTATTAGAGCTTGGTGCTCCAGAAATTATAGTAAGAAATGAAAAGAGAATGTTACAAGAATCTGTAGATGCATTAATTGATAATGGAAGAAGAGGAAGACCTGTAACAGGTGCTGGAAACAGACCTTTAAAATCATTATCAGATATGCTTAAAGGAAAACAAGGTAGATTCCGTCAAAACTTACTTGGAAAACGTGTTGACTATTCAGGACGTTCAGTTATCGTTGTTGGACCAGAGCTTAAAATATATCAATGTGGTGTTCCAAAGGAAATGGCAGTTGAGCTATTTAAACCATTTGTTATGAAAGAATTAGTTGGAAGAGGAATAGCACATAATATTAAAAATGCAAAAAGAATGGTAGAAAGATTACATCCAGAAGTATGGGGAATATTAGAAGATGTTATAAAAGATCATCCAGTAATGTTAAACCGTGCTCCTACACTACACAGACTTGGTATTCAAGCATTCGAACCAGTATTAGTTGAAGGTAGAGCTATTAAACTTCATCCATTAGTTTGTACAGCATTCAATGCTGACTTCGATGGTGACCAAATGGCTATACATTTACCTTTATCACCAGAAGCACAAGCAGAAGCAAGATATTTAATGCTTTCAACAAACAACTTATTAAAACCACAAGATGGTAAACCAGTTACAGTACCTACTCAAGATATGATTCTTGGTGCGTATTACTTAACAATGGAAACAGAAGGCGAACCAGGTGAAGGAAACTATTTCTGCTCTCCAGAAGAAGCAGTTATAGCTCATGAAAACCATGACTTAGGAATGCATGCAAGTATATATGTAAAAATGAGAAAAGTAGATGAAAATGGTGTAGAAAGATTTGGAAAAGTTAAAACTACAGTTGGAAGAATTATATATAACAAAGGAATTCCACAAGATTTAGGATTTGTAGATAGAACAAATCCAGAAACAGAATTTGAACCAGAAATAAACTTTGTAGTAACAAAGAAAAATCTTGGTAAAATAATTGCAAACTCAATAAATGTTCATGGATTAAGTGAAACAGCAGAATTACTTGATTATATTAAATCAACAGGTTACAAATATTCTACTGTTGGTGCTATAACAGTTTCAGTTAGTGATGTTAAAGTACCAGAAGAAAAGAAAACAATTATTGAAGAAGCATATAAACAAGTTGATAATATAACAAAACAATATAAACGTGGTTTAATTACTAACGATGAACGTTATAATGCAGTTATTAAAATTTGGAGTAAAGCAACAGATGATGTTAAAATTGCAATGAAAAATAACTTTGAAAAATTAAACCCAGTTTACATGATGAGTGAATCTGGAGCCAGAGGTAACTTAGACCAGTTAAAACAAATTGCTGGTATGCGTGGTCTTATGGCAAGTACAACAGGTAAAACTGTTGAAATTCCAATCACATCATGCTTTAGAGAGGGATTAAGCCCAATCGAATATTTCATCGCTGCCCATGGAGCTCGTAAAGGACTTTCTGATACAGCCCTAAGAACAGCCGATTCAGGATACTTAACAAGAAGATTAGTTGATGTATCACAAAATATTATTGTTAGAGAAGAAGATTGTGGAACTCAAGATGGTCTTGAAGTATCTACAATAAAAGATGGAAATCAAGTTGTTGAAAAACTTGAGGAAAGATTAGTAGGAAGATATTCATTAAATGATATAGTAAATCCAGAAACAAACGAATTAATAGTTGATTCAAATACAATGATTAATGACAAAATAGCAGCTGAAATTGTTGCAGCTGGTATTGAAAAAGTTACAGTTCGTTCAGTTATTGGATGTAGAACAAAACACGGTGTTTGTGCTAAATGTTATGGTATGGGTCTTGCTACTCGTCAAGAAGTAAGTATTGGTGAAGCCGTAGGTATTATAGCTGCTCAATCAATTGGTGAACCTGGTACACAGCTTACAATGAGAACAATTCACTCTGGTGGTGTTGCCGGTGTTGCTGATATTACTCAAGGTCTTCCTAGAGTCGAGGAATTATTTGAAGCTAGAAAACCAAAGGGATTAGCTATAATTTCAGAAATTGATGGTACAGTAAGAATTAAAGAAGAAAAGAACAAGAAAGAAGTAGTTATAAAAGGTGAACATGAAGCAAAAGAATATGTAATACCATTTGGATCTAAACTACGTGTAAGAGAAGGAGACGAGGTATTAGCTGGTGATCCTATTACAGAAGGTTCTATAAATCCTGGAGAAATTTTAGCAATAAAAGGACCTACAGGAGTATTTGAATACTTAACTACTGAAGTTCAAAAAGTTTATAGAAACCAAGGTGTTGATATAAATGATAAGCATATTGAATTAATAGCAAGACAAATGCTTAAGAAAGTAAGAGTTGAAGATAATGGAGATACAAATATGTTCTCTGGATCTTTAGTTGATATGTATGACTTTGAAGATGAAAACAACAGAGTTATAGCAGAAGGAAAAACTCCTGCAACAGGTAAGAGAGTATTACTTGGTATTACAAAAGCATCACTTGCAACAGAAAGTTTCTTATCTGCAGCATCATTCCAAGAGACAACAAAAGTATTAACAGAAGCTGCAATAAAAGGTAAGACAGATGAATTAATTGGTCTAAAAGAAAATGTTATTATAGGTAAATTAATTCCTGCTGGAACAGGTATGAAGATATATCAAGATACACAAATAAAAACAGAGCAAGATGATGAAACTACTGAATCAAACGACGATGAAATGTCACAAGATGTTGATACAGTAAATGATGAAGAAATGGTAGTTTCTGATGATGAATAATAAAAAC
>FR878254.1 GCA_000434335.1 Clostridium sp. CAG:492 | reverse complement strand
TCCTTTTTTGTTTGGAAAATATGTTTATTTTTTTAGTCTTAGTGTGTTTAAAATAACTGTCAAACTGCTAAATACCATTGCTAAACTTGCTATCATTGGATTTATTGAAATTCCAATTGGTTTTAATAGTCCAATAGCTATTGGTATCATTAGTAGGTTATAAAAGAATGCCCAGAATAGGTTTTGTTTAATATTTTTTATTGTTTTTTCACTTATTGTGATTAGTTTTAAAATTGAGTTTAAGTCGTTTTTGGTTAATATAACATCTGATGAGTCCATTGCGATGTCTGTTCCGCTTTGTACGCTTACTCCAATGTCGCTGTTGGCTAGGGCGGGACTGTCGTTTATTCCATCTCCGCACATCATAACTTTGTTGTTGGATAGTTTTAAATCTTTTATGATATCTGCTTTTTCTGATGGTAGAACATTGGCTATTACTTTTGTAATTCCTAGCTCTCTTGCTATTTTTTCGGCTGTGGATTTGTTGTCTCCTGTTAGCATTATTGTTTGTATATGTTTGTCATTTAATTTTTTTATGACATCTTTTGCATTTGAGCGAATTATGTCATTAACTCCAATTAGTCCAATTATTTCTGAATTTTTTATAATGTAAATTATAGTGTTTCCATCTGAAGATAATGTGTTTTCATCTTCTATATGGGAATTTTGTATTGAATATTTTTCGACTAGTTTTCTGTTTCCAAGCATAATTTCTTCGTTATTTAGCTCTCCAATAATTCCGTATCCTGGAAGATTTTGAAAGTTTGTTGGGGTTAATTTGTTGATATTTTTTTCTTTCATATATGAAGTAAATGCTTTTGAGATGGGGTGTGTGGAACTGTGCTCTAAACTGCCAGCTAATTTTATAAGCTCTTCGTTTGTTAAATTTGAGTAGTTATATATTTTTGATATTTGCAGATTTCCATATGTTAAAGTTCCTGTTTTGTCGAAAACTATTGTATTTATTTTTGATGCATTTTCTAGTATTTCGCTTTTTTTAACAAGTATTCCGTTGCTTGCACATAATCCTTCACTAACTATTATGGCAAGAGGGGTTGCTAGTCCTAAACTGCAAGGACAAGCTACTACTAAAATTGTTACAAATGTTGTTAATGCTGTAGAAACATTAAATCCTAGGAATAAATAAGCGATAAATGTTATTATTGCAATTAAAATAACAGCCGGAACAAAATATCCTGAAATTTTGTCTGCTATTTTTGCAATTGGTGCTTTTGTGTTGCTTGCTTCAATTACAAGTCGTACTATTTCTGATATTGTTGAATCTTTTCCAATTTTTTCTGCTTTGTATTTTATTATTCCATCATAATTTAAACTTCCTGCTATTACTTTTTCTCCTACAGATTTTGAAGATGGTTTACTTTCACCAGTTATGAATGCTTCGTCTAAATGTGTTTTTCCTTCAATAATTTCGCCATCTACGGCAATTTTATCTCCTGGTTTGGCTATAACGATTGTGCCTTTTTTTATTTCGTCTAAAGTTACTGTTCGTTCAGTTCCGTTTTCTTCGATTGTTGCTGTGTTTGGTGTTATTTCTACTAATTTTTGAATTGCACTTTTTGTTTTATCTTTGCTTATTTTGTCCAAGTATCTGCCTAGTTTTACAAAATATATTACTATGGCTGATGATTCAAAATATAAATCCATTATATAAGAATGATTTCCTTTTAAGGTCATATACATTCCATAAACGCTGTAAAAAAAGCTACTTAGAACACCAATTGAAACTAAAGTATCCATATTTGGCATTCTATGAATTAAATTTTTGTAACCACTTTTTAAAATATCATATCCATATATTAAAAATAAAATTGTTAGTATTAGTAGGGTAGATGTGTAGATAAGTGGATTAATATGTGGATTTAGTATTGCTGGAATTGGCAAATTTATCATATGTCCCATTGAAATATACATTAATATAATTGCTAAAATTGTAAATGTGATGAATTTTCTTTTTTCTTTTTTATTGGACTTTTCAATTTTAAATTCTTTGAATATTCCAGCACTAGAAAATCCTGCTTGTTTTATATATTTTTCGATTTTTTCTTGATTTAAAATATTATCATCATAATCAATTGTGGCATTTGCCATTACTAGGTTTACAGTTGCATTTATAATGCCATTTTGTTTATTTAAATATTTTTCTAAACCATTAGAGCAAGCACTGCAAGTCATACCATCTATAGATAATATTATTTTTTTCATTTTTTGATTTGTTCCTTTCTGATTTTATATAAATATTATTGATTAACTTCAAATCCCAAATCTTCTATTTTTTCAATTATTTCTGATTTGTTTAAAGCTTGAGAACATTCTATTTCAACTATTCCTGTACTATGGTTTGCTGTTACTTTTATAACTCCTGATATTTGGCTTAGTGCATTTATTATTCGTTTTTCGCATCCTCCACAAGCCATTCCTGTTACAGTTAATTTTAAATTATTCATAAGTAATTTCCTCCTTTATTATTTCGATTTTATCACTATCATA
>FR878253.1:2877-8095 GCA_000434335.1 Clostridium sp. CAG:492 | reverse complement strand
ATAAATTCTAACTTCCTCCACTCCATAAAACAATTTCCATTCAGATATAAAATTCATGCATAATTAGAATCATTTCCTCTTTTACATAATTAATATTTAAAATTATTATATCATCTTTCAAAAATAAAATCCACAAGTCTATATTTTTTCAGTCAATTATTATATCTTTCTCAAAATTATTTTATTATTGCAGATATTGAAAAATAATAAACCTAAAAAAGAAGTTAGTCTGTTAAAATAATTTAATTAGCTAACTTCTTCTATTTTTATATTATAATAACTTTAAATTTTTTCTGCAATTAAATCATAGTCTTGTGTTTTCAAAACTTTTACTTTTACAAATTGTCCTTCTAGATTTTCTTCATTGCAGTTTACAAATATTACTCCATCTATATCTGGTACATCCATATAACTTCTTGCTATATAGTATTTTCCATCAAAGCTTCTTTCTTCTAGTAATACTTCTAGCTCTCTGCCTATGTATTTTTGAGATATTTCTTCATATACTTTTTGTTGTAATGCCATTATTTTGTTGTATCTGCTTTTTTTAGTCATTGGATGTATTTGCTCTTTTATTCGTGCTGCTGGTGTTCCGTCTTCTTTTGAATATGAAAATGCACCTAATCTATCAAATTTTGCTTCTTTTATAAATTCATATAATTCATCAAAATCTTCATTTGTTTCACCTGGGAAACCTACCATCACTGTTGTTCTAATTATTACATTTGGTATTTCTTTTCTTATTTTTGCGACAACTTTTCTTATACTTTCTCCATCACTTTTTCTGTTCATTCTTTTTAACACTTTGTTTGATATGTGTTGAATTGGAATGTCAAAATAATTACATATTTTATCATTATTTTTCACAACATCAATTAATTCGTCTGTTATTGTTTCTGGATATGCATATAAAAATCTAATCCATTTTATTCCATCTATTTTGCATAGTTCATTTAAAAGTTCAGCAAGTCTTGGTTTTCCATATATGTCAACTCCATATTTTGTTGTGTCTTGTGCAATTACAATTAGCTCTTTTATTCCACTTTTTGCTAACATTTTTGCTTCTTCAATTACATCTTCAAATTTTCTACTAATATACTTACCTCTTATGTATGGAATTGCACAAAATGTACATCTATTATCACAACCTTCAGCAATTCTTAAATATGCAAAATTTTCTCCTGTTGAAACAACCCTGTCCATAAAATCTAATTTTTCATCTTCTTCATCCTCACCAACTTTACCAATAACAGATTCAATTTGCTCCCATATATTATTGTATTCACTATATTTTATAAATAAATCAACTTCAGGAAGAGCCTTTTCTAGTTCATCTTTGTATCTTTCTACTAAACAGCCCATTGCTATTAAATACTTACATCTTCCTTGTTTATATTCTGCCATTTCTAAAATTGTATTGATTGCTTCTTCTTTTGCTGATTCAATAAATCCACAAGTATTTATTACTATAACATCCGCATCTGATGGATCATTTACTATATTAAATTTATTATTTTTAAATAACCCAATTGTCATTTCTGTGTCTAATAAATTCTTGCTACAACCTAATGATACAAATCCTACATTCATTATTATAAATTCCCTTCTTCACTTTATATTTTATTAATTACTACATAAATGTTTTCTTGTCATTTCTAGTAAATGTAATGGTGTAAATCCAACAATTTGTGTTTTAGCCCTATCTTTTTTTAGCTCTTTTTCTAATAATTCTACAATTTTAGCTTCATCAGATTTTTCTTCCATATCTATGTAATCAACAATTACAATTCCGCCAATATCCCTTGCTCTTAATTGTTTTGCGATTTCAATTGTTGCTTCTTCATTTACTTTTAATACTGTTTTTTCTAATGTATCTTTTCCAATATATTTGCCTGTGTTTACATCTATTGCAGTTAATGCTTCTGTTTTATCTATTGTTATAAAGCCTCCACAATTAAGCCAAATTTTTCTATTTTTTATTTTTTCTAATTGTGCAAAGATATTGTCTGAAATTAAATTCTCGTTTTCTTTTAGCTCTGTTTTTTCCTTTAAATTTTCATATTCATTTATAATAAAATTGTACACATCTTTTTCATTAACTACTATCTTATCTATATTATCTGTAAATCCTAACAATACTTTATTAACAATTCCTCCAACATCATATATTTTTTTAGGAATAATATCTTTTTCTTTTTTTAATTTTTCTGCTTTTTCAATTATTTCTTTATATGTTTTTTCCACATTTTTTATATCATTAATTATTTCTTCATCAGATTTATTTTTGGCTGCTGTTCTTATTATAAAACCATCATTTTCAGATGAGTTGTTTTTTACAATTTCTTTTAATCTTTTAATTTCACTTTCATCATTTATTTTACTTGATATCGTTATAAATTTAGAATTTGGAACCAATGCTACATATTTTCCTGCTATATTTAATTCGGTAGAAATTCTAGCACCTTTGGTTTCATTTTTATCTTTTTTTACTTGAACAACAATTGGCATATCTGCTCTAACATATTTTTTTATATCGTTTTTATTAATTTTTTCATTTTTATTTCCTGTAATTTCGCTTGCTTTAGGTAAAACATCTTTTATATGTAAAAAAGCATTTTTTTCTTCACCAATATCAACAAATGCTGCTCCCATACCAGGTAATACATTTATAACTTTTCCTAAGTATATATTTCCTTCAATTGTTTTGTTATTATCGTTTTCTTGATATTTTTCTACTATTTTTCCATTTTCTAAAACAATTACATCTTTTTTTTGATTATTATAATTAATTATAATCTCGTTCATTATTCCTCCACTATTTAGCCTACTTATTGTATTTATTCATTGCCATATCTATTCCATCTTTTATAATGGATGCCACAGCTTCTGACGCTTTATTTATTCCTTTTTTCAATTCTTCGTAGTCTTCATCAGTTATATTTCCAATTACATAGTTAACTAAATCCCCTTTAAATTCAGGCATTCCAATTCCAACTCTAACTCTAGGAAAATCTTCTGAATTTAATCTGCTTACAACTGATTTCATTCCATTATGTGTTCCAGGTCCACCTTTTTTACGTATTCTTATTTTACCTGGATTAGTATCTATATCATCATAAATAACAATTATCTCTTCTGGATTTAATTTATAAAAATTTGCAAATTGAATTACTGAATCACCACTTAAATTC
Source organism: Clostridium sp. CAG:492 (assembly GCA_000434335.1). Taxonomy (GTDB): domain Bacteria; phylum Bacillota; class Clostridia; order TANB77; family CAG-508; genus CAG-492. The sequence goes on along the minus strand of FR878253.1, from coordinate 4,904 downwards.
ATATATGTTTGTGGTTTTAATAATATCACTTTTTCATTTTCAATTTCACCAGTTCCATATAGACCATCAAACTTTTCTCTTGATATTGCTATTTTATATTTATCTGCTAATTCATTTACAACATCAACACCCATATTATGTCTTGTTCTAGCATATTCCGCTTCTGGATTTCCAAGTCCTACTATAAGATACATAAAATGCCTCCTTTTTATGTTAAATACTTATAAAGTATAACATATTTTTAGGATAATCACAATAATTTTTTATTAATTGATATCCATATTATATTTAGTACATTTTTCCTCTAATAATTTAAAATTACAACACCTTAATTTTATATTTTGTGGTAATCGCCCCTCATTATATAATTGATATAACTTAAAAGACTTATTTTTTACTTGTTGATAATTTGCATTTAACCAAGCTAATTGTTCCCTTAATAACTTTTGATACTTTAATTCAGAAATTGTTAATGTTTCTTTATTTAAATCAACTAATGAATAGTTATTTTTATTTACTGGTATCATATTATTAAAATTTACAGCACCTAATTCACCATTTTTTATTTTGAAAAAATCTAAAGTATTTTTCATATTCTTGTATTTAGGTTTAGGACTTGATAATGGTGCAAAATATTCACACATTTCGATTTTAAACAATATTCCTATAAATGGTCTTAACTCTTTTTCATTTTTATTATAGGCCACTTTATTATCATATTTTCTTAAGTAATCACAATAATTTGAATTAACTCTAACAATTTTTAAATTTATAATCATCTAAAATTACCTCCTTAATACTTTTATATAAATATAAAAGGACTAGAGCTTTACCTCTAATCCCCCTTTTTTAAGTTCCAATTTAATGGCTGGAAACACCGCTTTTTTAAGTTCCAATTTGATGGCTGGATTCACCGCTTTTTTAAGTTCCAATTTAATGGCTGGATTCACCAACTTTTTGGCTGTTTATATCAGCAGTAATATTATATGCATTTTACATATATTATTGCTTTGTGTATTTTTAATATATCATATTTTTCAATAATAATCAATGTTTTCAAGATTTTTTATTTTGTTAATTCATAACTTTGCTCTATCAGTTCTTTAACTAATGACTTGTCCACTTTATCATCTATAATAATTGTGTTCCAGTGCTCCTTATTCATGTGATATGCTGGTATTATATAATCGTATGTATTTCTTAATATATCAGAATAGTTTGGATCTGTTTTTACATTAAGATATAATTTATAATTAACATACATAATTAATGCAAACCATTTTTTATTTTTAGTATGTTTCATTGTTACTGATTCAAAATCACCTGGAAAAGGAGTATCTTTATATGTATTTTCTAAAGATAAACAATACTTTATTATTTCTTCCTTATTCATTTTAATTCACATTCCTTTTTTAATGTAATTCATATTTTTCCATTAATTTTTATTTTAATTCCTAAAATGCCATATTGTTGCTCTTTTTCTGGTGAATATATTGTATGCATTGTTTTTGTTTTTTGTATTATTTCTTCTTCATCTGAATATAATTTTCTAAATAAATTTTCAAATGTATCTTCTCTGTATAAATCGATAACATCAACTATTAATTTTTCTTGTAAATCTGGTAATTTTGAAAACTCTATTTTGTCTCCAATTTTTACTTGTTGTCTTTTTTCGTCATATAATCTAAATTCTATTGTTTTTGTTCCATTTTTTATTCTTTCAAATGGACTTTCATTTAATTTCATTTTGTGTAACATGTGTATTCTCCCTTCATAATTTTACTTTTATAAAAAGTCTATTTTTAATGTTTTTAACTTTTTTTATATTCTTTTAATCATTATTCAAAAAATTCATTACTAAATCAATAATTACTTCTTTTTCTTTAGGATTTGACTCTGCAATTAATAATGTTAATGCTGCTAATGTGTTATTATCGATTACTTGTTTACCATTTTTATATAAAATATCATAATAATTTAAAAAATATATAAATAATGTTGCTGCAATTCTTTTATTTCCATTTACA
>FR878253.1:0-2806 GCA_000434335.1 Clostridium sp. CAG:492 | reverse complement strand
AAATATAAAAAATTTGCTCCTTTTTCTTCTACGCTTTTATAAATGTCTTCTCCGTGCAAAACTTTGATAAATATTTCCAATAATTGCTTCTAATCCCCTATCTCTTTCGACTGCAAATATTGAACTTTCTTCATTAAATCTTAATTTATTAATTATATTTAAACATTCTTTATATTCTATTTTTCTATTATCTATATTTCCATTTATTTTCTTTAAAGTTCTGTGATCATAGTCATCTAATAAATTTAATGCCTTTGAATATTCACCAATTACTTTTAAAATTTCTTTAGCATCTCCAGCTTCTAATCTTTCATCCATACGATTGGCTATGTCTATTAATTTTACAGTTTTTTCTAAGTAATCTAGTCTTTTCTGATTTATAGCATATCCTTTTAACATATAATCTTTTAAAATTTTAGTAGCCCATTTTCTAAATGTAATACCTTGCTTGCTGTTTACTCTATAACCAATGGAGATAATCATATCTAAATTATAATATTGAACATTATATTTTTTCCCATCTTCAGCAGTATGCTCAAAAAATGAGCATACTTCATTTTCACTCAATTCCTCGTCCTTATAAATATTTTGAATATGGCGTGTAATTGTTCTTCTATCCTTGCCAAATAATTCAGCCATCTGTTTTTGGGTTAGCCACACAGTTTCATCTTTCACATTTACCTCTAATTTTACTCCTTGGTTTTCAAATAAAATAATCTCATTTTTTTTCTTGTCCATAAGAACACATCCTTTATATTAAATTTAGCTCTTATAACATTAATCGCTCCATATAAACTTCTCCTTTTCTTCATATTTGAACTATGGAGTTAATTATATAACAAGAACAAATATTTGTATATATTATTTCCAAATTTTCTAAAAAATTTTATATTTTTCTCGTAATTCTATATAAAAATTGTTTTTTTAACCATTTTTCTACAATCATAACCACCAGTAAAACTGGTGGTTTGCTCTTAGCCTAGAAGGCTTTTGTACTGGCACTTCTGGGCTAAAGCCCTTCTGAAAGGTTTGCCAACCGCATTCTTTTTTCAGGCTACCACTTAAGTGGTCCTATCCCTCTCTTTATTTTTCTTTCTTTTTCCTTTTGTTCTTTTTCAAATGGATCAATATATTCTTTTATACTTATTTGATCTGTTGCTATATCTTCTTGCAATTGTTTTTTTATGTATTCCTGAATTGCTTTTTTATTTTTGCCTACTGTATCCACATAATAGCCTCTACACCAGAAGTGCCTATTACCATATTTATACTTATAGTTTGCGTGTCTATCAAATATCATCAAACTGCTTTTTCCTTTTATGTATCCCATTATACTTGCAACACTATATTTCGGCGGAATACTCACAAGCATATGTATATGGTCTGGACATAGCTCTGCTTCTATTATTTCAATTTCCTTCTGCTCACATAATCTTCTTATTATTACACCTATATCTTTTCTTATCTGTCCGTATATTTCCATTCTTCTGTACTTTGGTGCAAACACCAAGTGATATTTGCAATTCCATGTGCTATGTGCTAAACTATTATTGTCTTTCATGACAAAATCCTCCTTTTTGATTTTTATTTGCGGTTGGCGAACCACATATATTATATCAAAAAGGAGGATTTTTTTCACTCATAGCTAGAAGCTTTCAGAACCCCCTGTAAAACAGGGGGTTTTCATTAGCCAAAAAAAAGAATCACCTTAAAATACAGTGATTCTTTTTTTGAAATTTATTTTAAACTATCAGTCCATTTTATTATTTTTTAATAATTTCATTAACCTCAATTTATCGCTCTATAAAAAATTTATTAACTGCACTTATATATATAATTAAATATGATATAGATATAAAAAATCCACCTAAAACATCACTTGTATAATGTACACCTAAATAAATTCTACTTATTCCAATAGAGCATATTAGTATGCTTAGTAATATAATAGATATCCATTTTAAATATTTATTTTTTACATATTTATAAATTAAATATATCAAATATCCATAAAAAGCCATACTTACCATAGAGTGTCCTGATGGGAAACTGTATCCTGATTCTTCTACTATTCTAAACTCCGTTGGGCGTGGTCTTTGTACTATTCTTTTCAATAATTGATTTAATACTGTAATTATTGCCAAATTTGAAATTATTGATACACCTATTTTCTTATTTTTTATAAAAATAAACAGAGTAAAAGCCGATCCAATCAAGATTATTGCTCCTCCAAAATTAGTAATAAATTTTGCTATTGGTGTTGCAAAATCTGATATTAAGAATGTTGATACTAATTTATATCCAACTATATCTCCATTCATTATCTCTTTATTAAATACATCTTCTGCTAATGCAAAAAATCCTATTAAACAAATAAATAATACAATCCATTTTAAATTTTTAACAATAAATTTTTTTAACTTTTCTTTCATCTTTTACCTCTTCTATTATTTTGATTCTTTATATTATTTGCACTCTTCTTAAAGTAGCTCTTATTCTTTCAAGTAGCTTTTCAACTTTTCAAATATCCATATGATTATATCTTACTTTCAAAAACTTTTCTACTTTTATGCTTTCTTTTTATGCCTTTCATTTTTTAGATTATACATTTATATTTGAAACTTTCCTAAATTTATTTTATAATACTTTTAAAGAAAAAAACAAATCTTTTTAGATTTGCCTTCGATTGTTTTAATAACATTGTATATCATCTCCTATATAAATTACTATTTATCTAAAAAACTACTATCTTCATTATACAAAACTTCTACTGATATATTTTCATTATTTTGACTTTGATGTATGA
>FR878252.1:11273-13550 GCA_000434335.1 Clostridium sp. CAG:492 | reverse complement strand
CTTGTGCTAGAATATTAGTAAAAATATAAAAAATAATACCACACAAATGTTTACTTTTTATAAAAAATATGTAATAATACTTTCTAATAGAAAATAATGATTTTAAATGTAATATTAATATTGTACAAGATACACAGATGGTTTATGGGAAAATCCAACTAAAAACCCAAATATTTCACATAAGGAAAAAATAAAATGATAGATTTAGATAATAATGTAAAGTACATAAAAGGAGTTGGCCCTAATAGAGTAGAATCTTTAAATAAATTAGGAATTTTTACATTGAAAGATCTTATAACATATTACCCAAGAGATTACGAAGATAGAAGCAAGCCCAAAAAAATAATAGATGCTATAGATGGAGAAGATATGCTAATTGAGGCAATTGTAGTATCAAGAATAGTAGAGCTAAAAATAAGAAAAAATATGACAATGTACAAATTAACTGTAAGAGATGATACAGGAATATGTAACATAACATGGTTCAATCAACCATATTTAAAAAAGCAATTTATATATGGTGAAAAATACAGTTTTTTTGGAAAAGTACATAAAAAGGCATCAAGAGCAGAAATGAATTCGCCTGTATTTGATTCAAAAAATACAAATAAACATACAGGAAAAATAGTACCAATTTATCCAACAACATTTAGTCTTCCTCAAAATACTTTAAGAAATATAATAGAAAATGCATTATCACAAATAGATAATGAACTAGAAGACAACATGCCAGAGTACATATTAAAACAATATAATTTGTTAGATTTAAATACATCAATTCAAAATATTCACAAACCACATACTTTTGAAGACTTTAAACTTGCACGTAGAAGATTAGTATTTGAAGAGCTTTTAATAATGCAACTTGCCCTATTAAACTTAAAGAGTAATTGGAAAAAAGAGCAAAAGGGAATTGAGTATAGTAAAAATATTAAAATGTCTGATGTAATAAATGAATTACCATTTAAATTAACAAAGGCCCAATTAAAAGTTTTAGAAGAAATTGATAATGATATGGAAAGTCAAAAATCAATGAATAGATTATTACAAGGAGATGTTGGCTCTGGAAAAACTGTAGTATCAATAATAGCTGCATATAAAGCAGTAAAATCTGGATATCAAGTTGCAATAATGGCTCCAACATCAATTCTTGCCACACAGCATTTAGAAAGCTTTTCAAATATGTTAAAAAAATATGGAATAAGATGTGAATTATTAATAAGTAGTGTAACAAAAAAGAAAAAAGAAGAGATACTAGAAAGATTACAAAATGGAGAAATTGATATTTTAATAGGAACTCATGCAATATTAGAGGAAAACGTAATTTTCAAAAATTTAGGATTAGTAGTTACAGATGAGCAACATAGATTTGGAGTAAGACAAAGAAGCAAAATTGTAGCAAAAGGTCAAAATCCAGATGTATTAGTTATGACAGCAACACCGATACCACGAACATTAGCATTGATTTTATATGGAGATTTAGATATTTCAATAATAGATGAATTACCTCCAAATAGGAAAGAAATAGAAACATATGCTGTAACAAAAGGTATGGAAACACGTGTAAATAATTTTGTAAGAAAACAAGTGCAAGAAGGAAGACAAGCATATATAGTATGTCCATTAGTAGAGGAAAATGAAGAAATAAATGCAAAATCTGTAATGGAACTTTCAGAAAAATACAAAAATGAAATATTTAGTGATTTAAGAGTAGAATATATGCATGGAAAAATGAAACCAAAAGAAAAAGATGAAATAATGGAACAATTTAAAAATGGAGAGATTGACATTCTAATATCAACAACAGTAATTGAAGTTGGTGTTAATGTTCCAAATGCAAGTATAATGGTTGTAGAAAATGCAGAAAGATTTGGACTTGCTCAATTACATCAATTAAGAGGAAGAGTAGGGAGAGGAGAATATCAATCATTTTGTATATTAAAATACAATAGTAATTCAGAAATTGCAAAAAAACGAATGGAAATAATGCAAAAAACAAGTGATGGATTTATAATTGCAGAAAAAGATTTAGAGCTTAGAGGTTCAGGAGAATTTTTTGGAACTAAACAACATGGTTTACCAGAATTTAAGATAGCAAATTTATTTGAGGATATGGACATACTAAAAGAAGTACAATCACTAACAATGCAAATAGAACAAACAGATAGTAAGCTTGAGCAAGAACAGAATAAAGGTTTAAAAAAATTAGTTGATGAAAAATTTAGTGGAAGAATAGAAATGTAGTACTGTGCAATTATTTTTATTGTTTGTAAAGCA
>FR878252.1:10025-11190 GCA_000434335.1 Clostridium sp. CAG:492 | reverse complement strand
ATATAGAGTGCAAATTTTTATTCAAAAAAATTCCAAAAGAGCTTGAAAACACTTGACTTTTGCCCGAAAAAACAATATATTATATAGGAAAATTATTATATAAAGGAGACAATATTATGCAAACACAAATGGTAACATCGAAAAGTGGCGGAGAGCTAATAAGTTTTAAATTAAATGGCACAGAGCGAATTCACCAAGGTGCAAACTGTGTTGACGAAAACGGAAAAGTCTTTTGGAAACGACATTCACCAGTATTGTTTCCAATAGTAGGAAAATTAAAAAGAAATCAAACAATAATAAATGGGAAAACATATGAAATATTTAGGCATGGATTTGCACGAGATTTAGAATACGAACCAGTAACAAAATTAGACAATTTTCATTCATATGTATTAAAAAGTAATAGAATAACTCAAGCAAGATATCCATTCGATTTTGAGTTATATAATACATACAGAATGGATGCAAATAAATTAACAACAATATACAAAGTAATTAATACAGGCAAAACAAATATGCCATTTTGCATAGGAGGACATCCTGCATTTGTAATAGATCCAGATCAAATGAGAAAAGGAAATTATTATCTAGAATTTGAAGAAGATGAAGATAAAATTCATTTTTTATATTTAGTAGATGGATTAACAGGAACAGAATATGCAAAAAACATAATGGCAGATAAAAGAAGAATAATGTTAGGAAGAGACTCTTTTAAAAATGATGCAATAATAATGAAAGGCCTAACATCTTCAAAAATAAGCCTAAAAAATAAATATAGAGAAAAGCCAATATTAACAATGGACTTTTCAGAATTTCCATATTTGGCAGTATGGTCAAAACCAAATGCACCATTCATCTGTATAGAGCCATGGCATGGAGTATCAGATACAATAAAAAGCACAGGAATATTTGCAGAAAAAACAAACATAATAACTCTAAAACCAAATGAATCATACGAATGCAGATATACTGTAAAATTTTATGATGAAGAATTTTAAAAATAAAGTAAAAAGGATGTAAAAAAATGGAATTAGTTTTTACAATATTAGGACTAATATTTACAATAATAGGTATAATAAGCATATATGATGCACGAAAACTAACAAAAAAATTATTTAGTTTTCAAGATATAAATGAAGGCACAAAAACCTTAAAAATATTTGGT
>FR878252.1:0-9991 GCA_000434335.1 Clostridium sp. CAG:492 | reverse complement strand
TCTAATAATCTCATTAATAGGATTATCAATAGTTTTTATAACATTTAATCCTGCCATAGAAATATTACACAATTTATAAAATAGTGTAGAAGCTATTATGTCATAATATCTTCAAAATGAACTATAAAAAAGTGTGAACTGTAATGTAGAGGTAAAAAAATATATACAAAAATTTTTTTTTACTATTGACATAAACATAAATAATATGTTAACATATACAAGTACATAAAAAAACGAAGAAAAAGAGGAGTAGATTTAAACTAACTAGAAAGAGAAAAGGAATAACCTGCTGAAAGTTCCTTATAGTAAAGAAAATCGAAGGTAGCTTTTGAGTTAATATATTGAAAAAATTTAAAAAAAGATTTAGATATATTCGGTAGCACCGTTATATGCTGTAAAGATAACAAAACATAAATTAAAAATATGTTTTTGTTAATTAAGGTGGTACCGCGAAAAAACTCGTCCTTATACAGGATGAGTTTTTTTGCGTTTTACGTTTGCAAAAAATTTTTTATAAAAAATTTAAATATAAATAAAAATAAATAAAAGGAGTGATATTAATGCAAAAAAATCATAAGCTAATGGATAAATATGATCCAAAACAATTTGAACAAAAATTATATAAAGAATGGGATGAAAAAGGATATTTTAAACCAAGTATGGATAAAACAAAACCTTCATACTCAATAGTAATGCCTCCACCAAATGTAACAGGTAAATTACATATGGGTCACGCATTAGATGCAGCAATACAAGATTTATTCATAAGATATAAAAGAATGCAAGGATATAACACATTATGGCTTCCAGGAACAGACCATTCAGCTCTTTCAACAGAAGCAAAAATAGTTGCTCAAATGAAAGAAGAAGGATTAAAAAAATCTGATATAGGAAGAGCAAAATTCTTAGATAGAGCTTGGGATTGGACAAAATTATATGGAGGAACAATAGTATCACAACAAAAAATGCTAGGTTGTTCATGTGATTGGTCAAGAGCAAGATTTACATTAGATGAAGGACTTTCAAAGGCAGTATATACTGCATTCAAGCGTTTATATGACAAAGGATATATTTATAAAGGTAAACGTATGATAAACTACTGTACAGGGTGTCATACATCAATATCTGATGCTGAAATCGAATACAAAGAAGAAGCAACACATTTATGGCATATTAAATATCAAGTAAAAGATAGTGACGAATATTTAGTTGTTGCAACAACAAGACCAGAAACAATGCTTGGAGATACAGCAGTAGCAGTAAATCCAAAAGATGAAAAACTAAAGCATTTAATTGGAAAAACATGTATTTTACCAATAATGAACAAGGAAATTCCTATAATTGGTGATAGATTTGTTGAAATGGAATTTGGAACAGGGGCAGTTAAAGTTACACCAGCACATGATATGAATGATTATCAAGCAGGTCTTGATCATGACTTACCTGTAATAGAAGTATTTGATGAAAATTTAGTTATGAATGATTTACATCCAGATTTTGCAGGAATGAATATATATGATGCAAGAACAAAAATTGTAGAGCGATTACAAGAAATTGGAGCATTAATAAAAATCGAAGACTATACACATAATGTTGCAAAATGTGATAGATGTCATTCTACAATAGAGCCACGTATATCAGATCAATGGTTTGTAAAAATGTCTGAACTTGCTAAACCAGCAATAGAAGCTGTTAAAAATGATGATGTAAAATTTATACCAAAAAGATATGAAAAAACATTCTTTAATTGGATGAATAATATAAAAGATTGGTGTATATCACGTCAAATTTGGTGGGGTCACCAACTTCCAGTTTACTATTGTGAAGATTGTGGTGAAATAGTAGTTCTTGACAAAACACCAGATAAATGTCCAAAATGTGGTTGTACAAAATTTACAAGAGACGAAGATACACTAGATACATGGTTTAGTTCAGCATTATGGCCATTTTCAACACTTGGTTGGCCAAATGAAGATGCAGAAGATTTTAAGACATTCTATCCAACAGACACATTAGTAACAGGATATGATATTATTCAAGCTTGGGTATCAAGAATGATTTATTCTGGATTAGAATATACAGGAAAGAAACCTTTTGATAATGTATTTATCCATGGAATAGTTCGTGATAGTCAAGGAAGAAAAATGTCTAAGAGCCTTGGAAATGGAATTGATCCATTAGAGGTAATAGATGAATATAGTACAGATGCTTTAAGATTTTCACTAATCTTAGGAATTACAGCAGGAAATGATATAAGATATATGCCTGAAAAATTAGAAAGTAGTTCAAACTTTGCAAATAAATTATGGAATGCTTCAAAATTTGTTTTAATGAATTTAGAAGATTATGATGGTATATATGATGAAAAAGACCTATGTAAAGAGGATAAATGGATTTTATCTAAATTAAATACATTAGTAAAAGAAGTTACAAATAATATTGATAATTTTGATATTGGTGTATCAACACAAAAAATATATGATTTCATTTGGAATGAATTTTGTGATTGGTATATTGAAATTTGCAAAACTCGTTTATATGATAAAACATCTACAACAAGAAAAGCAGCACAATTTACATTAAACAAAGTATTACAAGACTCATTAAAATTATTACATCCTGTAATGCCATTTATAACAGAAGAAATTTACACAAAATTATATAATGATGATGAAACAATAATGACAGCTGAATGGCCAAAATTTGAAGAAAAATATGCATTCCAAAAAGAAGAGCAAGAAATTGAAAAACTAAAAGATGTAATAATTGGTATTAGAAATATAAGAAACAATATGAATGTACACCCATCAAGAAAATCTAAATTAATTGTTGTAACAGAAAATTACAAAAATTTAATTAATGAAAGTGAATCTATACTTAATAAGCTAGGATTTGCAGAATCAATAGAATTAAAAAATAATAAAGATGGTATTCCATCAAACGCAGTATCTGTTGTAACAGATGGAATTGAAGTATTTATGCCTTTTGAAGATTTAGTAGATCTAGAAGCAGAAAAAGAAAGATTGCAAAATGAAAAAACAAAATTAGAATCAGAAGTAGCAAGAGCAACCAAAATGTTATCAAACCCAGGTTTTGTAAATAAAGCACCAGAAGCAAAAATTAATGAGGAAAAAGCAAAACTTACTAAATATCAAGAAATGCTTGATAGTGTAAATGAAAGATTAAAAAATATTTAATAAAAAAAGACCCCCTGTGCATTGCACAGGGGGTTGTTTACTTATGAGTGAGCGACCATAATTAAAGAGTTCCAATCGGAAGGGGTCTGAACAATCCAAACTTATCTTCAGTTATACCGTTTTCAGTATAAGACAATCCTTCCATATGAATTTGCTTTAGCAAATCAAATGAAATTGGAGGCTTATAAATTTTGTCGTGGCTGGCACCGCCATATTCACTGTATTCGTGCATCGTTGATGTACGAACCTGGATGTCAACACTTTTTCCGTTCTGCTGAGCACGGATGTGGATGGATTGATATCCATTGGATTTGGGCTTAGATATATAATCCTTGATATAGCTCTGGTAATCCGGGGATATAATCCGTAAAACATCCTCAGTTTTGGGAACATAGATTTGTACATTGTCGTCCAATTTATCAGATGACTTTTCCGTTAAAAAGTCAACCGTGAAGTTTTTGCTTTGATAGTAATCAATCAAAGTTTTTGCGATAATGTAGCAAAAATCGATGGCGTTTTCTACACCAATTGTGGAGTCATCAAGGACAACTCTAATTGCATAGATATCTTTGACATCACGGACATCGTTTGCCTTTTTCAGTTTCTCACAGTAAGAATATAAGGATTTTTTACGTCCATATACGCAATAATTTACGGGAACGATCCTTTTCAAGATATCGGAGATTTGCTCCTCCTGCTTCTCAACAAAGTTCACGAAGGATCTTGACTCCTTGTGATTGTATTCCTGCAAAACAATTGCCATGTTTCGGCTTGCTGGGCCAGCGGCCAGCAGTGTAGCGATGTATTTCCGCAGTGCTGCCTCATAAGTTTCGTTGCAAGTTAAAAATGGAAATAAATCAATCATATCCATTTTAACCTCCTTTGCAGTATTCAGCAAATTGCTGTTCTATTATTATATCATATAATTTTTGATTTGTAAAATTTTATTTGAAAAGATTAAGTAATCATCTAGTGTCGAATAAACTCGAAAACTTCTCATAAATCGCCAAAACTTCCCTGTTTTCGCTCTGTAAAAATTGAGCAAAAGAGAATATAATATGAATCAATCTATTTCAAGGAGGAATAATATGAATAGTGTTTTTTTACAAAAAGACAAAACCCTATTGGTGGAAATTACAGAAGAGATAGACCATCATAGTACAGAAAAAATGAGGAGGTTGATTGATGATGACATTACGCGATATATGCCTAGAAAAGTTATATTTGATTTTAATAAAGTGTCTTTCATGGACAGTGCAGGAATAGGAATGATAATTGGAAGATATAAAATGGTCAATATGTTTGGTCGGAATAGTTCAAATGAAAAATGTAAAACAAAGTATAAAAAAAATATTTGAAATGAGTGGAGTTGTAAAAATAATTCCAATAATAGATAGCAAAGTATTATAATAAAAATAAATGGTTTATAGGTAAAACCATAAAAACCTAAATAAATTATAAGGATAAAAATTATATGAATGAGTTATATGAAAATGAAATGAAATTAGAATTTGTGAGTAAATCTAATAATGAAGCATTTGCACGTATAGCTGTTGCTGCATTTGTTTCTCAATTAGATCCAACAATAGAAGAGCTTGCAGATATAAAAACTGCTGTATCTGAAGCTGTAACAAATTGTATTATTCATGGATATGAAAATTCGAGTGGAATTATAAAAATAATTTCAAAAATTTTTGCTAATACTATAGAAATTGAAATTTCTGATACAGGTAAAGGTATTGAAAATATTGAGCTAGCTAGAAAGCCATTATATACATCTAAATCAAATTTAGAAAGATCTGGTATGGGATTTACAATAATGGAAAGTTTTATGGATGAAGTAAATATTGAATCTGTGGTTGGATTAGGTACAAAAATAACTATGAAAAAATTAATAAAAAAACCTGAAGAAAAAGAAGAAAAAGAGCTAGACCTTGCAGAAATTGGAGGTAGATAATCTTTTTTATGTATGAGAATAAAGTTGAAGATATTTTAAAAGCTCAATCTGGTAATAAAGAAATTATGACAAAACTAGTTACTGAGAACTCAAATTTAATTTGGAGTATAGTCACAAGATTTAAGGATAGAGGTTATGAAATAGAAGATTTATATCAAATTGGTTGTATTGGTTTTATTAAATCAATAAAAAGATTTGATACAAATTATGAAGTAAAATTATCAACATATGCAGTACCATACATATTAGGTGAAATAAAAAGATTTATAAGAGATGATGGACCGGTAAAGGTTAGTCGAAGTATAAAAGAACTATCATATAAAATTAAACTAATACAAAATGAATATATAACTAAAAAAGGACGAGATATACAAATAGAAGAGCTGGCAAAGCTTTTAAAAGTATCGAAAGAAGATATCGTAATTGCAATGGATTCAAACAATACAGTTGAATCTATTGACAGAAAAGTAAATGATTCTGATGATTTGACAATTATGGATAAATTAAAAAGTAATGTTGATCAGGAAAAAGACATTGTAAATAAAATAACTATAAAAACACTTATAGAGGGATTAGATGAAAAATCTAAAAAAATAATAATGCTTAGATATTACAGAGGAAAGACACAGTCACAAGTAGCAGAGTTATTGGGTGTAACTCAGGTTCAGGTGTCTAGATTAGAAAAGAAAATATTAAGTAGTATGAAGCATAAATTGTGCTCTACAGGTTAGAGGATGTAATATGAAAAAAATTTGTTTATACATAGTAATTATAATAGGGTTAATTTTTTTGTTCCCAGTAATATTAACAACAAGGTTTTCATCTATTGAAACCTCAAAGAGCACTGAAAATATAGGATCAGAAAAGTATTATCCGCCTTATGATTATAAAAAATATGGGACTATTAATTTAATAAATACAAAAACGAATGAAACTACTAGTGTGGCATTAGATGAATATTTGTATCGGTGTTGTTTGTGCTGAAATGCCTGCTAGTTATGAAATGGAAGCTTTGAAGGCGCAAGCAGTAGTTGCAAGAACATACACAATATACACAATAACACATAATTCTGAAAAGCATGGTGATGGATCAATTTGCACTTCATCAGCTTGTTGTCAAGCATGGCTTTCTAAAGATGAAAGAATGAGTAAATGGAGTGATGAGGAGAAGGAAAGTAATTGGGCTAAAATTGAAGAAGCGGTTAATTCTACAAAGGGAAAGGTAATTGAATATAATGGAGAAGCTATTGATGCTTTTTTTCATTCTAATAGCGGAGGAAAAACCGAAGTACCAGTCAATGTTTGGGGAGGAACAAATTATCCATATTTGCAAGTTGTAGAAACTGCTGGTGAAGATGCATATTCTCAATATAGCTCTGAAGTAGAATTAACAAAAGCAGATTTTGAAAATAAAATGAAGGGAAAATATTCAGATTTTAGTATTGATTGGAATAATTCTGAATGTATAAAAATTACTGAGCATACAGATGCTGGAAGAGCAAAAACAGTTTTAATAGGTAATAAAAGTTTATCAGGTGTTGAAGTAAGAACTTTATTTGGTTTAAAATCTGCTAATTTTAAATGTGAGATTGATGGTGATAAGGTAAAATTTTCAGTAATTGGATATGGACATGGAGTTGGAATGAGTCAAACTGGTGCTGATGCAATGGCAAAACAAGGTGCTTCGTATACAGAAATTATAAACCATTTTTATACAGGAATAGAAATTGTTGATATATAACTGCATAAATTTATAAAACTTGGAAATACTTTAACTAAAGAAAAAGTAAGGAGGAAATAATTTATGATGAATAATAACAAATTTTATAAAATAGGAGTAGCTGTTTCTGTATTATTAATTGGAGTTATAGTTGCGTGCATAGTAATAGCACAAAAGCAAGATGACAAAGTTGCAAAAGCAGAAGATTTTCCATCAGTATCATCAAGTACTAATGTTGTTGAAAACGAAGTAAATGTTGCAGAGCAAACAGATTTTGAAGAAATTGCAAAAGTAGAAGAAAATAAAAATACAGAAAATGATTCTAAAAATGTAACTACTAAAAACAATAAAACAGAAAACACAACAAGTGATAAATCAGCTCAAAATACAACATCAAAAAAATCAAATGATACAGAAAATCAAAATAAAAAAGGTACAGATAAAACAGAAGATAAAAAAAGTGTCAATCCAACATTCAAATATCCAGTAACAGGTGAGGTCTTAACAGAATATGCAAAAGATAAATTAGTATATTCAAACACATTAGGTGAATGGATAACACACACAGGAATAGATATAAAAGCTGAAAAAACAACAGTAGTAAAAGCATCTGCAGATGGAACTGTAAAGGCAATAAAAACAGATCCACGCTATGGTCTAACAGTTGTAATTGAACATACAAATGGGTTTTCAACAGTATATTCAAACTTATTGACAGCTGAATTTGTAAAAGAAGGAGAAAAAGTAACATCAGGACAAACAATAGGAACAGTTGGAAATACAGCATCATTTGAAATTTTAGATGAATCACATTTACACTTTGAAATATTAAAAAACGGAGAGCAAATAGATCCAAATATGTATTTAAAATCTGGAGATGTAGTAAAAAATTAAATTAGAAAAAAAATAAATTTAAAACATAGTAAAAATGCGCAGTATTGCGCATTTTTTTATGCTCTAAATCAATTGACTAAAAGTAACATTTGTGCTAATCTAAATATAGAAATTTTTATTTGGAGGAATGTATAAATGATTTTACAAGATTATTTAAATGATGATCAGGTTAACCTGTGTGAAGAAACTGGTATTATAATTGAAGATAGGGATTATAGTTGTGAGGAAATTTACCAAATTGAGCACAAAATTATGGAATATATGAATGATAACTGTGCTGATGAAAATATTTATTTACTAGAAGAAAAATATGATGAAATTTTAGATATTTTAATGGATTTGGAAAATGAGTCTGATGAAATTAATCCAATGATTGTAGAAATAAATGAAGATGATCATGTAGAGCTAAATAATGGAAAATCAGGAATCGTTGCAGATATAACAAACAATGTATATACAATAGAGGTTGATGAAAAATTTAAAACTGGAAATATAGATGATGATATTATGATTGTAGCAGCAAATAGTATTATTGGAAGAAAATAAAGAATTGGAGGAAAATAAAGAATTGGGGAAAATAAAAAAAAAGTCTTGTATTATAATTGGAGTAGTAGTTATTATTTGCATTATAATTGGTATAGTGTCTTTTTATATTATAAATAAAAAAAATAATTCAAATAATAATGAAGTAATAAGTAATAATGTAAAGGAGTTACCTAAGCCAGAAATTACAGGAGGAGCAAGAGGCGAACTTGGTATTGATAAAAATATAAATGAAGATACAATTGATGAATATTTAGGTAGAGAAGATTCTGTATATAGAGATATGAGAATGTTAGAGGATCCAGGTAATTTTGAAGCAATTGGTGGAGATAGATATTTATCAGGTTATGTTGATGGATTTGAAGTAATTCCATTACCATACATAATTCCAGTTAGTGGATTGCCAAGTGAGGTTGGTGACACTTATACAGGTACTACATTGTTTTATGAAGACAATGGAACATATTATGCAAATTATAAAGAATCAATGGATATAATAGAGCAAATTTTTCCTAAAGATAAAGTTATATTTCTAATGTGTGGTGGTGGAGGCTATGCAGGAATGACAAAAAATTTTTTAGTATCAATGGGATGGGACGAAAATAAAATCTATAATGTAGGAGGCTATTGGTATTATAAGGGAAAACATAGCATTAGTACAAAAAATGAAGTAAATGGAGAAGTATCATATAATTTTGATAATGTTCCATACCACAAAATAGAATTTAAAGATTTAACTAAGTCAGATAAATATAAAGAGCCAGATATTAGTGTTACAGAATTAAAAATTAGTACTTCAAAAATTGAAATTGAAGAAGGTACATCATTTAAATTAAATACTATTGTTGTACCAAATAATGCAACAAATAAAGAAATTGAATGGATGAGTAGTGATGAATCTATTGCAACTGTAGGTAATGATGGGTTAGTAAAGGCAGTACATGAAGGTAATGCAGTTATAACTTCAAAATTAGTTAACGGTAATAAAAGAGTTTCATGTGATGTTGTTGTAAAGAAAAAAGATACAAGTAATCAGATAATTTTAGATGATATATCTAATGAAGCTAATGAATTTGCATTATATGATAGTGATAAAATAGCAAAAAAATTTGAGAATTCTACAGAAAATCCAGATGGAAGCTATAAAGAAGGTTACTATGATGTTCTACCAGATGGAAGTAAACGAGCTAATGAACGATGGAAGAGTGAGCGTGATAGGTATGAACAAGAACTAGAAGAAGCATTAAATACTCAAGCTAATATTTATAATAAGTTAATAGCAAATAAAAAATCTTTTGTTATAATAAGATATACTAAGGAATGTGAGGAAAGAGAATATTCTGTTGCTGATGGTGCAGCAAAGATTTTAAAACAAAAAGGTTATGGCTATTTATATGAACATATGGACGGAAGAGAAGTAGCAATTCAAAGATCAAATCTTGATTTAAAAAAACTAGAAAATTCAGAAGGGTCTATAGTAATTGTAAAAGAAGGAAAAATTTATGCAGTGATAAACCCCAATGTTGATACATTAAAAAATGATAATGAGGTAAGAAATTGGTTAAGTAAATATATAAAGATTGATTAAGTATTATTTTTGATATTTTAGTTACATAATGAAAAATTTATAAAAAAGAAAAAAATTGTGAGGTATATTGTTATGAAATTAGTAATACAAAA
>FR878251.1:10691-13539 GCA_000434335.1 Clostridium sp. CAG:492 | reverse complement strand
TAAATATACTCGAAACTAATAATTATTTACTATCTCTATTTAAACACTTATATTTACATAATTCCAAAATAATCTCTATCGTGTCAACCTTTTATGTAGTTTATTATCTATAAAATAAGATGGTTTTCTAGGTACCATCTATTTTGCATTCAATTATACTTTCTCATTATGCAATTTTTATTGCAACTAAAAATTCATTGTTTTCAACCTTATTTTTTTTACCTTCGTATTCAAATTCCTCTCCTGATAGATATACATTATAGTTTTGGTCTTCTAAAATTATTTTACTACATTTTAAAAATCTATCTATATCTTCTTCATCCATATTCATTTTTATTTTTAATTCAAAATATGATATTTTTACTATTCCACCACTTTTTACTATTTTTACATTTATAAAATTTTCAACAAATTTAAATAAGTCTTCACTTTTCATCTCTGTAATTTTCTGCATTTTAACCGTCCTCTTATTTATTTTTTATTTTAACATTTGATATTATATAACACTTTTCATCTAGTTTCAACATTATATTTTGTTTTAGCTTTATTATCAAGTATTGATTATATTTTCTTATAAAATTTTTTGCCTATTTTTCACTATCCAAAAATTAAAATAAACAAGGTTGTTCCCTTGTTTATTAATATCCTGAATGAAAATGGTCTTTGGCCATTTGAATAAACAGCCATATTGTAAAAATTGTCCCTAATATTATATATATTGCTCTTAGTATTTTGTTATCTACCATACACGCTCCTAATAATACAGCTGCATCAAGTAATCCTATTACTAGTTGATGTAACATTTTTTCTAGTTTATCTACTTGCTTGTCTGAATTTGCCATTTCAATGTCTATTTTTGTTTCGCCTCTATTTATATCTTTTACGAAACTTAATAGCTCTGTTGGTAATTCACCTAAGCTATTTACTCCAGATACTATATTTCTTCCTGTGTTCATTAATGTTCCCTTTGAAAAAACATTGTCAAACGTATTTTCTCGTATTTTGTTTTCAAATACCATTATTAGATTAATGTTTGGACTAATTAGCTCTAGCGTTCCTTCTATTACGCATATTCCCCTCATTAGTAATGTTATATTTTTGTCTAGTTTTATATTATTTTCTCTTAATACTTTGCTTACACTACTCATAAATTCAACTATATTTATATTTTCAATATCTTCGTTTACATTTTTATCCAAAATTTTTTGTATTTCATTTCTTAATTTAATATGATTTATTGAACCTGTTGTTGTTGATATATTTAATAATATGCGCTCTAGCTCTGTTGTATCATTTGCTACTATTGCATTCATTGCGTTTTTTAATAATTGCTTATTTCTTGAACTTAGTCTTCCCATCATTCCTAAATCTAAAAACATTATTTTACCTTCACGTATGCACATATTGTCTGGATGTGGGTCTGCGTGGAAGAATCCATCATCTAATGCTTGTTTTATATAATTATTTGCAAGCTTTAACCCTATTTCTTCTAAGTCATAGCCACTATTTAGTAATTCTTGTTTATCTGTTACATTTATACCTTCTACGTATTCCATAACTAAAACTTTTTTTGTTACTAAACTTTTATATACTTTTGGTACACCTATATATACAACGTCGCAATTATTTTGTCTGAATTCCTCAAGATTTTTTGCCTCTATTTCAAAATCCATTTCTTCTTTTGCAACATTATACATTTCATCTAAAACACTGTTTAAATCGACTATTTTAATTAATAAATTTAAATGTAATAATCGTATAGCTCTTTTAAATAATTTTACATCTGTTGACATAATTTCATATATGTTTCTTCTTTGAACTTTTATTACTACATCTTCTCCAGATTTCAATTTTGCTTTGTGTACTTGTGCTATTGAAGCTGAACCTATACAATTTTTTGATATATTTTGAAATATTTCATTTGGATTTCCAAATTCTTCTTTTAATATTTGATTGGCTTCTTTAAAATCCATTGGTGTTACATTTGCTCTTAAATTTGCTAGTGCATCGCAATATTCTTTAGGCAATAAGTCATATCTGTTAGACATAATTTGGCCTATTTTTATGAATGTTGGTCCTAATTTTATAATGGTTTCACACAACTTTTGTGGTGTGAAACCTCTTATTAATGCACTATTTTTTAGTATCGAAATGATTTCTATAAACCTTGTTTTTTCGTTCATATTATCTACCTTTTTCTAATTTTTTTCTTAAGATTAATCATTATTTTCGTTTTGTTTTTCTTCTTCACTATCATTTGAAGATTCGCAACCACATTTTTCATCCTTACATTCTGTGTTATTTTCTTTTTTTGATTTTAGTAGCTCTGTAAGTTCAGCTTTTTCTTCATCTGACATAGAGCTTATAATATCAACTAAATCCTCTTTTGTTACACTTGTATATTGAATATTTGTGTTGTCTTTTATTTTTTCTTTAATGTCTCTTTTTAGCTCTTCATTTTTTATAGAGCCTTCTTTGTATAAAGCTTCACCTTTTTCTAATAATTCTTTTTTTATTTCACTTGCTTTTTCTCCTGTTAATGATATTGCTCCTAGCCCCATTAACAATACGTTTTTTATATCTTCTTTCATTTGTATCAACACCTTTCTTATTTATTATATCCTTATTATATATAACTTAATATATTTTTGTAAAGTGATTTTTGGTTATTTTATAATATACTTTTAATTGTATATTATTTTTAGAGCAAATAAAATATTACATTGTATCATTTTTATAATTCACAATAGTTTGTGCAAATTTTTATCATCATAGGAATTTTTTTATAATAATTTACAATCTCAGTTAAGCTATCATTTATAGAATTTTTTCCTAAGTTAATTTCATC
>FR878251.1:4857-10661 GCA_000434335.1 Clostridium sp. CAG:492 | reverse complement strand
CATCATTGCTTTGTATTGCTAATGCTCTCTTTAAACTAAATTCTAACCAATTACATTCTTCAATGATTGCTGAATATGCAGAAATATTTATATTATCTTTAAATTTATTTGTTTCAAAGTATGAATTGGCAAAAGCTTTATATTTTTCTTCGTCCGCATCAGCAGTTAAAAACCACGCTGAATTGAAAAAATCAATACTTGGGTTTCCAATTGTTGCGGTTTCCCAATCTATTATATATGGTGTACTACTATTCCACATTATATTTTTTCTATTAAGATCTTTATGTATGTATGATTTTTCATCTGATAATTTACTGTAATTATAATAGACCTTATCATATATTTCATTTAATATATTAAATTTTTCGATAAAATCTCTTGACCAATAATCATTGGTATTTTTTAATTTTTGGTAGTATATATTATAATCTATTTTTGTATATTTTTCTGATTTTATATCAGACTTTGGCACTATTTTATGTAATTTTGCAAGCATATTTGCTATTATTTTTACTTTTTCTATATCAATTTCTTTTGTCAAAAGTATTTTACCATCATACCATTTATATACTAAAATATACTCGTCATCTATATTCTGGACATATTTGTTGTTAAATCTAATTGCTGGAATTGAATTTATATTATTTAAGTTAGCTATTGTAGCAATTTGTTCTGAAAACTCAATATTTTTTAGTATATTTTTACTTTTTTGAATACGATGTTTGTTAATAATTTTTATTGCAAATTTTCCTTTGGTAGTTTGAACTTTATACATCTGATTAGTAATTCCGCCATTAATTTTTTCTGCATTTTCAATTATGTTGCCTAAACTTAGATTATTGCATATTTTTTCAAAATTTATACTCATAGTATATTCCTTTCATACATCAATGTAGGACAAAAGCTATATAGCTCTTATCCATTATCGTCCAATTTCAATATATTTTTTTATTACTTCTTTTACTTCTGGAGTTATCCCATTCTAGCTTTTGTAGTCATATTTTAAATACCATTGTTGATATCCATTGATTTTTGTTCCACAATAATCACATTTACTTTTTGTTACATCTATTGAGGCTCCACAATTATGGCAACTTATTATATTGCTTCCTGCTTTTAAGTCTAGTATTTGCTCATTGCTTTTTTCGAATGTAAATGTCCTTTTTTGTATTTTTTCACTTATTGTGCCTTGATTTAGCACAATCTCTCTTATTTGTGCTTTAATTGTAACGAGAATCTTTTTATTTTTTACTATTTGTTCATCTAATGATATATAATCAATTATATCGTAATCTATTATATTTTTATTTTCACTATTTTCTCCATAATAATAATTTTGTAGCTCGTAATTTACATTATTGTAAAATGTTTTTTTATCTATTCCAATTGATTCCATTCTTTTCCAAAATTTCATTTGCTTTTTGTTTTGAGCATCTTTGTATATTTTTATTGGAAGTGTCACTGCTACTGCATCTATTATATAAAAAAGATAATATAATATTAAACTTACAATTATCGTTCCTATAATTATTTTAGAAATATCATATATATTAAATGTTCTACAAGTCTTGAGTATATATGTAATAACTAATATTGCACTTATTATTATGTCTATTACTAATGTTATCGTTTTGTAATTGCTTCCTTGTAGCACTCTGTCATAATGATATTTCGTTCCCAGCGATTTATCTGAGTATTCAATATTATAATTTGTTCCACAGTATGGACATCCATCTTCTATTTCATTTTCTTTGCTTGTGTTACCACAATTTGGACAAGTAATATTATTTTCTCCATTATTTGTTGACATATATGTATATTTAATTCTTGGATCAAAATTAAAAACTTTTATTAATAATTTATTATTTTTATAATAATCTTTTTCTAAACATATACCATTTTGTATATTATCATTTCCTTTTGTTTTATCAGTATTACGCTCTAATATAGTATCATTTGATTTATATTTTGAGCAAATACTTATTCCTTGCTCTTTAAGTCTTTTATTGTGAATTTTCTCAACTATCATAATTGCCTGCCCCTTGCTATATTATTTTTCTTTTTTAAGGACCGTCCCCGCTTTTTTCTTACTCTTAAGCTGGATTTAGCAGGACCGTCCCAATTTTAGCCATTATTATTATTGTTGTTGTTATTATTATTATTTGAAGAAGAGCCTCCAGATCCTCCACTACTTGATGTATAATGAGGAATTATAATAAAATCTGAATTAGATAAATTTATTCCGTCAAATGATGATAATTTTGGCGTTACAGGTATACTTTTTTCCATATTTTTTCCTCTATAAAGTGCTATTAAATTTCTTGTCGCACTTATTCTACAGTCATTTCCAGAGCTTAAGAAGTTATATATTTCAACTAGTATTTCATCAGATATTATATAGTATGTTGTTAAATCATAACATCTTTTTTTACGAATTACTTCATTGTATGTTTTTGGTATTATATTCTTCATATTAATTTCATTCCTTTCTTTCGAGTAGTATTTAGATTAAACTTTTACTTTAACATTCCATTATTTTACATTTCAAGGACCGTCCCCGTTTTTTTATTATTGTTCCATATCTAGGTAATAAAATTCTATGTTTTGGAATGGTAAATTTATTGCTTTTATGTGATAATAAGCATTGTTTTTTTGCTTTGTGTAATGATAATCTCTTAAATCGCTTGTTGTAAAAAAAATGTTGTTTGGATTTTCTTTTGAGATGTATTTTCTATATAAACATAATAAATCTTTTAAATCAAAACAATAAAAACCATCTTTTTCTGATTTTGTTTGCTCTAGTACATTTTTGAACACTTGATGTGTCATTACATGTTTTTGTTTTATTCTACCTTCATCGCCATATTTTATTAAATCTCCACTTAATAACATTATGTATAGTGAATTATTTTGTGGATATAAACTTTGCTCTTCTAGTATGTTTTTTCTTATATATAGCTTAATATCTGTTTCTGGAGTTATATATAATATATCTCTTGTATTTTTTAATATTTGAGATTTAAGCCAATATTCTTGCTCATCTACTTTTAATAAAAAGGATTTTTCATCATAAATATATTTTAATTTTGAATCTTGTTTTATTAAATTTTCTAAACTAATTTCGTCATCATTATTTGCTTTTGGAATATATTTTTCCATTATGTCTGGATGCATTTTTGATATATAATCATATTCCGCTTCTCCATCAACCTTTTTTTCGTAATTTCTATTTTTATATAGATCTTGTTGTAATTTACAAGTATATGATTTATTAGTTTTATATACATTTTTAACAAATGGACAACCAGTTTTACACAAATATAAATATCCAC
Organism: Clostridium sp. CAG:492; assembly: GCA_000434335.1. Taxonomy (GTDB): domain Bacteria; phylum Bacillota; class Clostridia; order TANB77; family CAG-508; genus CAG-492. Next base: position 7,329 of record FR878251.1, on the reverse strand, counting down.
AATTTGCACATTCTTCATTAAATGGTAGTTGATTATGCATATTAAATATTTTTATACGAGCTGTTTGCATTATTCTTTCTACAGAATCTTTGTAGATATTTCCATAGTAAAACTCTTTATGCTTTTGACCACGCACACAAGAATATATATCTCCATTTCTTTCTAATAAAAAGAACTTTTCTCCGCAATTGTCACAATTTGTACAATACTCAGGTCCAAACTCGTTAAACCACGCTCCATTTACGCCTTTATCTAGATTTGTATTATCAAATTCTGCATGCATTCTATTAAAAAATTTGACCTGTTCATTTTCAGTTAGCGGTGTTAGTAATCCATTTGAATTATAGTCAAATCCTATCATAAAATTAAAATCATTCATATCAAGAGGTGTATTTTCATCAAGAAATTTTATATCATTTATAATTTCATCTATTAATTCAAAATGCTCTTTAAATATTGTTGCAGACACTTTTTTACTGTTTGGAAGCTCACTTAATTTTTGAATATTTTGCAATATTTTTTGTAATGTTGATTTTCCTGATTTTGTTACTCTAAACTTATCATGTAACGAAAATGGTAAATCCAAGCTTCCGCTTATTGATACATTATATTTTTTTATTGTTTCTAAATGTTTATCTACATCATATAAATTTGTTTTTATATGTGGCTTTCCAACTTTAAAATTATTGTTTTCTATCAAGGTTTTATTTGTATTATAATAATCTGATATGAATTTAATTAAGTCTTCAAAATCATTTTTGCTAAGAGCTGTTACTTCTCCTCCATGAAGAGATATGTTATATGGAACTATATTATCTTTTTTTAATTTATCAATCGCATATTCTAGTGTTTCAATAGGTGTATATTTTGTATCTTCGTCTTTTGTGTTATCTTCTAGATAACAATATTTGCATTGCATATTACAAGCCATTGTTGGCACATATAATAAATGGATAAATTTTGGCTGTTCCATTTTTCCTCCTTATTGTTGATTTTTATATAAATTATTTAAACTGTTATTCATTCTTTTATTTATATCCTGTGTTTGATTAATAATATCTTGTGAAGTATTGTTTGTAGTATTATTTTCAACTATAGTGTTTTGTTTTTTTGTATAATTACTATTACAAACATCACTTATATTTCTTCCTACTCCATCATACTTTTTATTTGTCGGACTGTCTTTAAATGCGTTTTCTGCAATAGAAGTTGTATTTTTTGGTATAGTAATCTCATATAAACTACTGCATTCTCTAAAAGCTGAACTTCCAATTTCTTTTAGTGTTGATGGTAAATTAACTTCTTCTAAATCTGAACATCCTTCAAAAGCATGTCCTCCTATTCTTACAACTCCAGTTGGAATATCAATCTTTCTTAAAGAGCTACAATATTGAAATGTATTTCCTCTTATTTCTGTTATTTTAGATGGCAAATTAATTTCTCTTAGTGAAATACAATTTATAAATGTTTCTCCATGTATTGATGTGATATCATCGTGTAATACTACACTATCAAGAGATTCACAATTTACAAATGTTTCTCCATTTATTTCAGTTACTCCTTTTGGAATTGTTATACTTTTTAATGATTTACAATTTTTAAAAGCTCCTCCACCAAGATATGTAAGATTTTCTGGCAATTTAATATTTGTTAATTTTTTATCATTTTTAAATGCTTTACCTCTTATTTCTTTAATTGTATCTGGTAAATTTACCTCTTCTAGAGATGAAATATTGGCAAAAGCATCTCCACGTACTCCAAGAACAGGTTTGCCATTATGCTCTTCTGGAATTGTTATTGTTTTAGAATTTGTTAAACCAGTTGCATAAAACCTTACAGAATATCCATCTTCATATGGTTCATAAAATATTATTGGATTTATAAATATCAATAATGGCAATAATGTTGAAATTACCACACATGATATTGATACTATAAATTTTTTATTTTTATTTACAGTTCCGCCTGCTATTATACTTGATACGATATCTGATATTTCATCATCAGGTCGTGCTTTTAGCTCTTTTTTTATGTATTGCACAGTATTGTATTTTTTCATAAAATAAAGATATACCCATACATTTATTACTTCCAATAAATACACATATTTTGGTAAATGAAAAAATATTAGAGCTACAAATATAAAATTTAAAATTGAAAAAATTATCGTTAATCTTAATCTTTTATGCTCTACTGCTTTTATATCATTTCCATCATAATCATTTTTTTTAAGCTCTTGGTTTATTATGTCTTCAATTATTTGATCTTCACTTTTTAAATATTCAGGTTCAATAATTGCTTCTTGATTTTCTACTATTTGTTGTGTTTGTGGTTGTGTTTGCTTTTTTTTATTATTTGCAAAGTAAATTATTAGAATTATTAATATTATTAAAAAAATCATTATTTCGTCTCCTTTGCTTGAATTATATCATAGAAGATTGTTTATTAATAGTTTTTTTAAAATTTAATAGA
>FR878251.1:0-4761 GCA_000434335.1 Clostridium sp. CAG:492 | reverse complement strand
ACCCCACGAAAAAATGACAACTTTTCTGTTGTCATTTTTTCTTATCTTTATTAGCTTATTTGTATTTTGTCGTCTTGTGCTGTTACTTTGGCTGGTTTGTTTGGTTTTATTTTTCCATCTAGTATTGCTTCTGCTATTTTGTCTTCTATTAAATTTTGTATTGCTCTTCTTAGTGGTCTTGCTCCGTAGTTGTCATCTACTCCGCTTTTAGCTATTAGGTCTTTTGCAGTTTGGTCTATTTCTATTTTGTAGTTTTGGTCTTGTAATCTTTTTTGTACTCTTTTTAGCATTATATCTATTATTTGAGTTATTTCATTTTGACCTAATTTATGGAATACTATTATTTCATCTATACGATTGATAAATTCTGGTCTAAATTGTTTTTTAAGCTCTGACATTACTTCTTTTTTGGTATCTTCGTATTCTTTATTTTCTTCTTGTTTTTTGTCTGTATTTGCCGAAAATCCTAGTGATTTTTTGTCTGATAATAAGCGTGCTCCTACATTTGATGTCATTATTATTACTGTGTTTTTAAAGTTTACTGATCTTCCTTGGCTATCTGTTAAACGACCATCATCTAATATTTGTAGTAACATATTCATTACATCTGGATGTGCCTTTTCTATTTCGTCAAATAATATTACTGAATATGGTTTTCTTCTTACTTTTTCTGTTAATTGACCAGCTTCGTCAAAACCTACATATCCTGGAGGCGCACCAATTAATTTTGCTACTGAATGTGATTCCATATATTCAGACATATCAATTCTTATCATTGCATCTTCATTTCCAAATAAACTTTCTGCAAGTGCTTTTGATAGCTCTGTTTTACCAACACCAGTTTGTCCTAAGAATAAGAATGAACCTATTGGTCTGTTTGGATCTTTTAATCCTAATCTTCCTCTTCTTATTGCTTTTGCAACTGCTGATACAGCTTCATCTTGTCCTATAACTCTTTCATGTAATGTTTGCTCTAAATTTTTCAATTTTTCGTTTTCATCTTGAGTTATTTTCTTTACAGGAATATTTGTCCAACTTGAAATAACCTCAGCTATATCATCTTCTGTTAATGTTGTAACACTTTTACTATTTTTATTTTCCCATTTTTTCTTTTCTTTTTCTAATTTTTCTTTTGTTGTATGCTCTTTATCTCTTATGCTTGCTGCTTTTTCAAAATCTTGTGTACGAATTGCTTCATCTTTTTCTTTAGATAAAGATTCTAGTTTTTCTTCTATTTCTTTTAAATTATCTGGAACTGTATATGTTTTCATTTTTACTCTTGATGCAGCTTCATCTATTAAATCTATTGCTTTATCTGGTAAAAATCTATCTGTTATATATCTTACAGACATTTTAACTGCTGCATCAATTGCTTCATCAGTAATTTTTACATTGTGATGTGCTTCATATTTATCTCTAATACCTTTTAAAATTTTTACGGTATCCTCAGATGATGGTTCAAGAACTGTAACTGGGCTAAATCTACGCTCTAATGCACTATCTTTTTCAATATATTTTCTATATTCATTTAAAGTTGTTGCTCCAACTAATTGTATTTCACCTCTTGCTAAAAGTGGTTTTAAAATATTGGCAGCATCAACTGCACCTTCTGCTGATCCAGCTCCAACTATAGTGTGAATTTCATCTATAAATAATATAACATCTCCTGCTTTTTTTACTTCATTTAAGCATTTTTTTATACGCTCTTCGAAATCACCTCTATATTTTGCACCAGCAACCATACTAGAAATATCTAGTGTAACTACTCTTTTATTTTTTAGCATTTCTGGAACATCTTCAGCTACAATTTTTTCTGCTAAACCTTCCACAACTGCTGTTTTACCAACACCTGGCTCACCAATTAAACATGGATTATTTTTAGATCTTCTTGATAAAATTTGAATAACTCTATCTATTTCGTCCTTTCTACCAATAACTGGATCTAATTTACCATCGCTTGCTTGTTTTGTTAAATCTGTTCCATATTGATTTAGTGTTGGTGTAGAATTATAGCTTCCACTATTTTTTGAAGATCTTGTACTAGTGCTACTATCTGATTCACCTTCTCTTAAAACTTTTACAATTTCATTATATAATTTTTGTGGATTAATTCCTAAATCCATCATAATTCTAACAGCTACACTGTCACCTTCAACCATAATTCCTATTAATAAATGTTCTGTTCCTATATATTCATTTTCCATTTTTTTAGCTTCTAAAAAAGCATTTTCTATAACTCTTTTTGTTCTTGGGGTAAATCCCATTGGCTCATCTATTTCTTCTTCTGATCTTCCTATGAGCTCTTCTATTTCGTCTAAAATTTTCTCTGAAGTCATACCTTGATTTTGTAGAACTTTGCTTGCTATGCCTGTGCCTTCTTCAACTAAACCATATAGCAAGTGCTCTGTTCCTATATAATCGTGACCTAAGTTTGCTGCAATTTCATTTGCTATTTGTATAGCTTTTTCAGCTCTATTTGTAAATTTATATGTCATAAAACAACCCTCCTTAAAATTTATTTTTCATTTAGTATTTGACGAATGATTTCACATCTTTTTATATCGCGCTCGAATCCGCTTAGTTCGTTTCCTACTATTTTTTGTAGATTTCCTGGTTTTGTATAAAGCTCTATTTTTTTGACCTTTTGATCATTTAATTCATTTATTATTCCTAAATCTGTACCTAATTTTACATCTGATATAAGTCCTCTGCATTCATCTGATGATAATATTCTTGCATTTGTTAATATACCAAATGATCTATATACTTTGTTTTCAAGCTCCATTGGCTTTTTAGTTAAGTATTTTCTTGCTAGTCTTTCTTGCTCTATTATTTTGTCTGTAATTGTTTTTACATTTTTTGTAATTTCTTTTTCTGATAATCCTAAAGATTGACTATTAAATATTTGATATACATCGCCTTTGCTTTCAGTTCCTTCACCATAAATTCCTCTTATACTCATTCCAAAATTATTAACTGCTCTTAATACTTTTCCTATATTTCCAGTTAATGTAAGTGCTGGAAGATGTACCATTATGGAAATTCTCATTGCTGTACCTACATTTGTTGGGCATGCTGTTAAATATCCATATTTTTCGTTATATGCGTAATTAACAAGTTCACTTAGTTTATCATCTATTTCAGTCATAAGACCAACCAAATTTTCAAGCTCTAGGCCTGCGCTAAATACTTGCATACGAAGATGGTCTTCTTCATTTACCATTATACATATATTTTCATCATCATTAATTATAATTGCTTTGTTTGGTTTACTGTTCATCGCAAAATCTGGGCTTATTAGGTGTTTTTCCATTAAACTTATTTTTGTGATATCATCCATATTTTCTAATTTTAAAAATTTAAGACCATAACCCAAACTTGGAGTAATTTCCTCAAGCTTATTTAATACCTCTTTAGACTCATCTTTTAAATGTTTATTTGGAAAATTATATTCAACTAAATTTCTTGCTAGTCTTACTCTAGAGCTAATTACTACATCAGAATCTTTTCCATTTTGTAAATACCAATTTGACATATCTAATATCATCCCTTTCTAATAGTTAAACTATTGTAGTTTTTTTATTTCATCTCTGATTTTTGCTGCATCTTCATATCTTTCGTCTTTTATTGCTTTTTGTAAATCTTTATTTAGTTTATTTATTTTTTCTTGTTTTTCATCGACTTTCTTTTCTGTTTTTTTAGCTTTTGCTTCTTTTTTTGTAGATTGTGTATCTATAGCTTTTACAATATTTTTTGGCTTTCTTCCTATATGTTTTGATGTTCCATGTAGATTTTTTAAAATAGAATCTAATTTATTTGAAAATGTGTCATAACATTCGGCACATCCGAATTTTCCATTATTAACGAAATCATCATATGTTAAACCGCATTTTGGACATCTTTCATTTTCTATTTTTGCAAAACTTGGTAATAAATTATCATCTTCAAAAAAGTCGCTTAAAAAATTAGAAAAATTGATTGGTATATTAAAATCAATATCTTCTAACCCCATTTTTTTTGCACAATCTTCACATAGTGCAAATTCTGTTTTTTCTCCATTAATTATTCTTGTATATCGTACATTTGCTTCGTTTTTACCACAATTTGAACATAACATTATAAATCAACCTCCTTAAACTAAATTAATTAACATATTTTTAAAAATGCTTGCTCTTAATTCATCTTTATATTGATGTGGAACTACTAAAACATTGTCACTTGTTGCAACCTTTAATAGTTTAGCCTGTTCTTCTGTAATTATTTGATAAGAGAGCAAATTACTTATGAAAATGTCGACTTCTTGTGCAGAAATACTGTCTTCAATACTTGATATAATATGCATTATGTAGTTACTTTTTGTTATATTTATTTTTTTTATTGTTATATGGCCTCCTCCACCACGTTTACTTTCTACATAATAACCTTGTGATGGTTTGAATCTTGTAGATATTACGTAGTTTATTTGTGATGGTACACAATTGAAGTGCTCTGCTAAGTCGTTTCTTTGTATTTCGATGTAATCGTTATCTTCTTCGAATAATTCTTTTATAAATTCTTCTATCATATCAGACATTCTCATATTGTAATCCTCCTTTCTTGACTTTGACTTTCTTTGACCTTATGTTTTTATTATACTCTGTTTTTTTTAAATGTCAATACTTTTTTTACATTTTTTTGACTTTCTTTGACCTTTGATTTAAATTATTCTTTTATAATAGAAAAACGGCAGACAAAATACATTGTCTGCCGTAAAAGTTTGCC
>FR878250.1:285-1450 GCA_000434335.1 Clostridium sp. CAG:492 | reverse complement strand
AAATAATATTTTTTATTATCACTCATCTTTTGCTCCTCTCTTACTTTTCTATATAGTTTTTTCCAAACTCTTTTAAAAATTTTTCTTTACTATATATTTTTATAAATTGTTTCTTTGCGTAGTTTTGTAATTTATTTCTTGTATTTTTATCCAGGTCAGCTTTTTGGTGACATTTTCTACACAAGTAATAAACTAACCCATATTGAATACTTTTTTGCCTATTTGAGCCACCAAGGGCCTCGTGCTTGTCTAATTTTTTTAGCTGTCTATTACAAATAAAACATTTTCCATTTTCTTCCTGCAAAATACTAAATCTGTTTTTCTCTGCTTTTGCTAACTTTTTTGACTTTTGCTTTATTTTTGTCGTTGTATTTTCTTTTTTTATTGGATTTTTTGGACATGGATTAAAACTACCGCTCAGATTGGTTACTATCATTAAATTTTCCCCTTTCCAGAAATCCCCCATTCTCTGTTCAGTTGATTTTCTAATATTCTTAATTTTAATTTTGTTACATTTATTGCTTCTAAATTTGCTTCATATATTGTTTCCTTTATATCTCTATCCAAACGTAAATTTGCGACTTCAGATATTCCATACACAATTTGATTTATTAATGTTACTGGCATATTCTTTTCTGTTTTTAGTTTTAATGCCTCTTGTCTTAAAACTATTTTGTATTTTTTCTCTGCTTCAGCTTTTTTTATTCCATTTTCTTTTAAACTTATTACTAATGTATCTAAGTATTTGGTTAAATTCGTTATTTCGTTAAACAGATCCATCTTTTACCTCTTGCACTTCTCACAAATTTATGTTAATATATAGCTAGATACTTTACATAAGTATTTTAAGTGTTACTTGTCTGTCTTCTTGGTCGTTGTCAGACAAGTCTTTTTTTATTAATTCATATTGCTCTATCAAATATTCAAATGCTTTTTCATCTTTGCCAACAGTCATAAAGCATATTGCTTTTGCTAAAATATTTAACATCTCTTCTTGCATTTCTTCTGTTCTTTTGTCTATTGCTTGTCCTATTTCTGCTCTAGTTGTTTTTAAATCCTTGTATACTTCTTCAAATTCCTCTTGTAGATTTCTTGTTGTCTTTGCTGTTTTTAGCTTATTAAGCATAATAATTACATTTTCTCTTTTACTCATTTTTTTAAATAC
>FR878250.1:0-191 GCA_000434335.1 Clostridium sp. CAG:492 | reverse complement strand
TGTTTTTGCTATCTATGTTGAATATTACATTCATGTTTCTTTTTGCCTTATATACTTTCTTTGTTTTATGTGCTTTTTTATATGTTATTTTTGCTATTGCATACAAAGCTATAAAAAACATAATTGTTAAGATTACTGTTGTTGTTGCTAATATTTTTATTACTTCTTTTATTTCTACTAAACTCATGCTC
>FR878249.1:5031-6241 GCA_000434335.1 Clostridium sp. CAG:492 | reverse complement strand
CCTTTTTCCCAAAAATGGGAAAAGAGAACCGTCCCCTTTTCCCAGCTATTGCACACAATTTTCATCTTTTACATAATATTTTGTTCCAAGCATTTTATCTGGTAAATATTGTTGCTCTACATAATGACCTGGATAATCATGTGGATATTTGTATCCTTCATGGTATCCTAATGCTGCCATTCCATCTACCGGAGCATTGCGTATGTGCATTGGAATTTCTCCTGTATCTTTATTTTTTACATCTTCTAAAGCTCTATTTATTCCTAAATATGATGCATTAGATTTTGGAGATGTTGCTACATATGTTGCAGCTTCTGCTAATATAATTCTTGCCTCAGGCATTCCTACCATATGAACTGCTTGCATCGCTGAATTTGCCACAACTAGAGCATTTGGATTTGCCATACCTACATCTTCTGCAGCTGAAATTACAATTCTTCTTGCAATAAATACTGGATCTTCTCCTCCATTTATTGCTCTTGCCAAATAAAATATTGCAGCATCTGGGTCACTTCCCCTCATAGACTTTATAAATGCACTTATATTATCATAGTGACTATCTCCATCTTTATCAAATAAAGCTTTTCTATTTTGAACACTATCTGCTGCAATTTCGTTTGTTATATGTATATATCCATCTCCGCTAACACTTGTTGTAAGTACTGCAACTTCTAATCCATTTAATGCTGTTCGCACATCTCCATTTGCTGTATCAGCAATTTTTAGTAGTGTTTCATCTTCTATTTTTATATTATAATTACCTAATCCCTCAGGACTTTGTAACGATTTTTTTAGCACAGTAAAAATGTTTTCTTTTGTTAATGGATTTAATTTAAATATCATTGATCTTGATATAAGAGCCTTATTTACTTCAAAATAAGGATTTTCTGTTGTTGCACCAATTAATATTACAGTACCATTTTCTACATATGGCAATAATGCATCTTGCTGAAGTTTGTTAAATCTATGAATTTCATCTATAAACAAAATACATTTTCCAGATGGATTTAATAGCATATTTTGTGCTTCTTCAACAGCACTTTTTATATCACCAATTCCAGCTGATACTGCATTTATTTTTTTGAATTTATATTTTGTAGTATTACTTATTACTTTTGCCAAAGATGTTTTACCACATCCAGGAGGCCCCCATAAAATAATACTTGATAATCTATCAGCTTTTATTGTTCTATAAAGGATTTTATCTTTC
>FR878249.1:0-4958 GCA_000434335.1 Clostridium sp. CAG:492 | reverse complement strand
GTTTCATTCTATATGCTAATGGTTCATTATAATTCATTACTTTTCCTCTCTTTTAAGTTTATTTTTTTATTAAAAAAGGAAAAGAGCTCTTTTCTCTTTTCCCTAATATCTATATTTTTGTTTTATGCTCTTGGATGTGTCTTTTTATATATATTTTTTATTCCTTCATCTTGGAATTGCATATATACTTGTGTTGATGATATGTCTGAATGTCCTAACATTGTTTGTATAGCTTTTAAATCTGCTCCATTTTGTAAAAGGTGAGTTGCAAATGAATGTCTTAATACACCTGGTGTTATATCTTTATCGATATGAGCTTGCTCTTTATAATATTTTACTATTTTCCAAAAACCTTGTCTTGTTAATCTCTTTCCATTAATATTTACGAATAACGACTCTGTATCATCTGTTTTTATTAAATATGGTCTTGATTCATCCATATAATTTTTCAATGCTTGTAGTGACATTGCTCCAAGTGGAATTGTTCTTTGTTTTGGACCTGTTTTACATATTACATATCCTTCTTTTACATTTACATCACTTGTATTTAAAGAAATAATTTCTGTTACTCTCATTCCTGTTGCATATGCAAATTCTAACATTGCTTTGTCTCTTATTCCCTTTAAGTCTGTGTCTGTTGGTTGTTCTAGTAATAGTTCTACTTCTTTTGTTGATAATACATTTGGAATTCTTTTTTCTATTTTTGGTGACTGTACATTTGCTGTTGGATCTTCATTTATATCCTTAACTCTTACTTCATATTGATAAAAAGACCTAATTGAAGCTAAATTTCTTGACACTGTAGATGTTTTTTTGCCATTTTCTTGTAGATAGTCTAAATAATTTTTGATTGTTGTTTCATCTGCTTTTGAATAATCTAATTGTTTTTTATTGATGTATTCTTCATATTGATTTATATCTCTTTTATAAGATTGTAATGTGTTATCTGTTAATTTCTTATCTTTTTGAAGAAATTCTAAAAAATTGTTAATTTGCTTTTCCATTTTAGTTCTCCCTACCTTTATTTTTATAATTTACATAAACTATATATGTTATATCAAAATAAACTTTAATTGTAAATAGTTTTTTTAGTTTTTTTAAATAAAATTTATTATTATATTATTTGTTATATTTGTTGTAACAAACACTTCTATTACAGATGATATTATTAGGCCAATTGCCATAAATAAAGAAAACATTGTATGTCTATATATTTCGTACTTTATGTTTTCTTTATTTCTTTCCTTCATTGTCGATTTATACATTTTTATTGAGCTTACAGTTAATGCTAATATACATGGAATTGCAATAATATTTTGTAATAACATCGAACTTATTGCAAATATTATGCCTTTTCCTTTTTCTAATACAGCTATTATTGCAGATATTGAATATCCTATACATATTCCTTTATATCCTAAACAACCATATACTAATGGTATTCCAATTATTGTTGACCCAGAAATCCAAATAATTACTGCTAATTTTAAGTTAGACATTATTGAATTTATTAACAATTTTTTTGTATCTATTTGATATTCATTATTTTTTATTGTTTGTATAAACTCATTTATGTAACCAGATATGTCTTTTTGATTTTCTGCATTTGAACTATTTAATATCATAACTCCTATAATAATTCCTATAAAAAAAACTAATATTGATATTGCATATTCTTTTATATTTTTACTTACATGATTTTCTATTATTTGTATTATTTTATTTTTGCTTTTTGCAAATTTTCTTTTGTTTCTCATTGTTCCTCCATATTAAAAAAAATCTTATACATAATTTTTATTCAAATGATTTCTGAAATAGAACAATGAGTTCTTTTTTGTTAAGTGGTTTTGTTTATTATCTTTTCTGATTATTCTTTATTGTAAATATTTATCCAATCTTTTCCTTTTTAGGAGCTGTTACTTTTCCGTATACTCCTCCTCCACCTGCTTGGATATTCATGTTTCCTGATCTTGCATTTACTATTACATCTGCCATTTTACTTCCAACTACTGCTTCTATGTCATCTTTTGATAATTTGTGCAAAATATTCATTTCTGTTTCAAAATTTGACAATAGTTTTTCTATTGTTTTTCCTCCAACTCCTGGCATAAATGTTAGTGGAATTTGATAAATATATGGAGGTCTGTTTGCTGGGCTTTTTGTTTCTTTTTTGTCTTTTATTATTTCTATTCTATCATAAACTCCCATTGTAATATTTGTTCCATTACATCTATCACACTTTAGTACTGGTGCTTCACCAATTACTGGCATGTTGCAATCTTCGCAAAATGTTCTATGATATTTTCCAAGTTTTGGGTCTAATCCATAATTTGCTATTATTTTTCTTCCATCTTCATTTTCTATTGCTTTTAATATTTCTTTATAACTAATATCTTTTACTAGCATTTTATTGTATTCTCTTGCTATTTTAGGTAATGAATGAGCATCAGAATTAGTTATAAATGATTTATTTTCAAGTTCAGATATTGTATCTGCTAAAAAAGTATCAGAGCTTAATCCTAGCTCTATTGCTGGTATTCTGTCATATTTTTCTTTAAATATTTTTTCTAATCTATCTGTGCAATTTCCATAAAAACTTTTATGTGGTGTAAATGCATGCGCTGGAATTAATACACCATTGTATTTTTCTACTATATCTATTAAATCATATGCTGATATATCTGCTCTTTGAGAGCTTAATGTTATATTACTTATGTGTGTACTCATTTCTTTCGAAAATGCTTTTATGTCTGCCAATTTTGGAAAGTAACATAAATTATGTGCACTTCCAGTTTTTCCTTTTTCATTTTTTTCTGAAGTTTCTATTTCACTTCCTAAAATTATACATACTTTATCTTTGTATATAATTCCACCATCTTCTATTTCATATGCTTCACCTGTTGCTAAAAAGTTTTCTATATCTTCAATTACATATGGTGATGCACAATCTATTATTCCTACTACACTTATTCCTTTTCTTTCAGCACATTCTTTTGCTATATTTGCAAAATTTAATGATCTTGCTGCTGTTATTTTTATTGGCTTTCCATTTTCGCTTCTTCCTATATGTACATGTAAATCTGCAAAAATTTCGTTCATTTGTTTTTTCCTCCTATTGTCTTATTATTTTCTTATGTTATTACAGTATTACCATATTTTTTGTATAATCTAAATTAGCCAAAGATTCGCTTTTACATGCCATTGTATATACATTTGTTGAAAATATATCTATGTCTAATAATCTTTTATATATTTTGCTATTTTTATTGTTATTATTTTTGTCTTGGAATTTTTTTACTGATGTTATAACAGTTGCCTTCGGATTTTGTTTGTTTATTCTTGATATTAGCTCTTTGCCTTTTTCATTAAATCCTAAAACTCGTATATATGGCTCCGTTTTTTTTGCCATTCCAACATCTCTTTTTGTTATTCCTAATAATGCACATATTAATATTCTTTGTATTCTTGTTACTGTATATCTTTTGGTTTTTACAATATTTATAAGGTTTGTTATATCATTTGAGTAATTAGCTGCATTTTTTAAGCTGTGTTCTAAACCTTCATTTACATCTGGTAATTCTGCAATTTCACTTACTGTCATTCGTCTTAAATTATAAATTATTTCTTTTTCATATCTTGATAAATCTAATACAACATTTCCAAGTTCTGTTTCTTTTTTTAAAATTTGATATGTACTTTTTGGTACTACTTTTCTTATTTCACTAAATTCTTCATTTTTCAGCAATTTCCTTATTGCTGTTGCACTTGCAAATTCATCAACTATTACATTATCATTGTAGTATACCTTTTCGCGCTTTACTGGAATTGGTTGTATTGTTGATTTTATTTTCTTTAGTGCTTTTAAATATTCTATTGCTAATATATTATTTGGTGTATTTAGAATATTATCATACCTTTTGTTATCGTTTAAATACAACATTAAAGCATTTTCTCTTGCTTTTGGAAATGATAAACCTTTTTTTAGCTCTGAATTTAATATGCTTTTATATTTCATTGGCTCTTCATTTACTATACTTGATATATTATTTAATGCTGCAAAATCACTTGTTTCTGTTCCAAATGATATTGCATCTACTATTTTTAGATTATTTAATAATTTTATTGCTCCTAAAGAAAATCCTTCTGCGCTAGCTACACTATATATTGTAGGAAGCTCTATTACTAAATCTACTCCATTTAAAAGTGCCATTTCTGCTTTTTTCCATTTATTTACTATTGATGTGTTACCTCTTTGTACGAAGTTTCCGCTCATAACACATATACAATATTGTGCACCCGATTGCTCTTTTGCTTTTTGTAAATGGTACATATGGCCATTGTGAAAAGGATTGTATTCTGCTATGATACCTAGAACTCTATTTTCTTTCATTTTTTGTATCCCCCTTTTCCACAAAATAAATATTTTTGTTAAATATGTTGTTGTATTCAAAATTTACTGTTATAATATCATAAAAATGTGAATATAACAATAGTTATTTGGAAAGGATTTGATAAAATAATGGATGAAGTTACAATTTATACAGATGGTGCTTGCTCTGGTAATCCGGGCCCTGGTGGTTGGGGTACTATTCTTATTTATAAAGATATTAAGAAAGAAATTTCAGGTGCTTCTGCTAATACTACTAATAATATTATGGAAATTACTGCTGTTGTTGAAGGATTAAAACTTTTAAAACACCCTTGTAAAGTTAATGTATATAGTGACAGTGCTTATGTTGTTAATTGTTTTAAACAAGGTTGGATTTATAATTGGTTAAAAAAAGGTTGGAAAACAGCTAATAACGAACCTGTAAAAAACAAAGAGCTTTGGCAAGAGCTTTATAATTTGACTAAAATTCACGATGTTACTTTTAATAAAGTTAAAGGACATAGTACTAATGAATTAAATAATAGATGTGATGAACTTGCAAGAAATGCAATTGATACTTTATAAAATA
>FR878248.1:8574-12073 GCA_000434335.1 Clostridium sp. CAG:492 | reverse complement strand
TATGATATTACTTATTCTTACCACAGCAGTTTTTGTACTTTTTACCACTTCCACATGGACATGGATCATTTCTACCTACTTTTGGCTCTGTATTAACTACAGTTTTGTTAAGTCCACCTTCTTTTGGTTTAACTGTTCCATCAACTAGGTTTATTGCTGTATCTTCTAGTCCAGCTCCTGTTATTTCGGCTGTTTCTGTTCTCTTAACATTTTCTTCTTTCTTTTGGATGTTTAACATTATTTTAGCAACATCATCTTTTAATGCTTCAATCATATCATCGAACATATCAGCACCTTCAAGTCTATATTGAACAACTGGATCTTTTTGACCATATGCACGAAGACCAATACCGTTTTTTAATTCATCCATATCATCGATATGATCCATCCATTTTTGATCAACAACTTTTAACATTACAACTCTTTCAAGCTCTCTCATATTTTCTGAACCAAATTCATTCTCTTTATTTTCATAAATTTCATGAGTTCTTTCTTTTAGTTCATTTATTACATCTTCAGCTGTTGCATTTTCATCTTTTAAAGTTGCTACATCTTCTATTCCAAATGATGTTTCAATATCTTGTATTAATGATTCTGAATTAACAATTCCATTTTCAGCAACATATCCATTTACCATTCTTTCAATAGAATCATCTATCATATTTAATACATTATCTTTTAAATTATCTCCATCAAGAACTTGTTTTCTTTGAGCATATATAATTTCTCTTTGAGAATTCATAACATCATCATATTGAAGTACATGTTTTCTTATGCTAAAGTTTTTACCTTCAACTTTCTTTTGAGCTGATTCAACAGCATTAGAAATCATTTTTGAGTTGATTGGCATATCTTCATCTGCACCAAGTCTTTCATATACTTTTACTATTCTATCTCCACCGAAAATTTTCATTAAATCATCATCTAGAGCTATATAGAATCTTGATTCACCTGGGTCTCCTTGACGACCACTACGTCCACGTAACTGGTTATCAATTCTACGAGATTCATGTCTTTCAGTACCTATTATTTTTAATCCACCAGCTTCAACAACTTTAGATTTTTCTTCTTTAATTTTTTCTTCAAATTTGTCTTTTAATTCTTTATAATGAGCTCTTTCTTTTTTTATTTGCTCATCATCTGTTTCATAATATGTTGTAGCTTCTTCAACTTGTTCAGGTGTATATTTTTCCATTCTTAATTGTTGTTTTGCTAAATATTCACTATTTCCTCCAAGCATAATATCAGTACCACGACCAGCCATGTTTGTAGCTATTGTAACAGCACCATATTTACCAGCTTGAGCAATTATTTCAGCTTCTTTTTCGTGTTGTTTAGCATTTAATACTTCATGTTTAATTCCTTCTTTTTGAAGCATTTTACTTAATTTTTCAGATTTTTCAATTGATACTGTACCAATTAATACTGGTTGACCTTTAGCATGACTTTCTTTAACTTCTTTAACAACTGCTCTAAATTTTCCAGCTTCATTTTTATAAATAACATCATTGTGATCTTTTCTAATCATTGGTTTATTTGTAGGTATTTCAATAACATCTAATTTATATATTTCTTGGAATTCAGCATCTTCTGTTTTGGCTGTACCTGTCATACCAGATAATTTTTCATACATTCTAAAGTAATTTTGAAATGTAATTGTAGCAAGAGTCTTAGATTCATCAGCAATTTTAACATGCTCTTTAGCTTCAATTGCTTGGTGTAATCCATTGTTGTATCTTCTTCCATACATAATACGACCTGTAAATTCATCAACAATTAAAACTTCTCCATTTTTTACGATATAATCTATGTCTTTTTTCATAACACCATGAGCTTTTAATGCTTGGTTTACATTGTGTACAAGCTCTGAGTTTTCTAGGTCATTGAAGTTTTCTAATCCAAATTCTTCTTCAGCCTTTTTAACACCTTTATCTGTTAATGTTGCAGATTTTGCTTTTAAATCTACTATATAATCATATTTTTCATTATCTTCTGCTTGTTCAACATTTTTAACATCTTCTTCTACTATAACTTTTGGTGTTAATTTTCTAACAAAAGAATCTGCTTTAGAATACAAGTTTGAAGATTTATTTGCTCTACCAGATATAATAAGTGGTGTACGAGCCTCATCTATTAAAATACTATCGATTTCATCGACAATAGCATATTTTAGTTTTCTTTGAACTAATTGGTCTTTATATATAACCATGTTATCTCTTAGATAATCAAATCCATATTCATTATTTGTTCCATATGTTATGTCACAAGCGTATGCTTCTTTCTTTTCATTTGGTTTCATTTCATTTACAATTATACCAACTGTCATTCCAAGGAATTTATATAGGTTTCCCATCATTTCTCCTTGATATTTAGCTAAGTAATCATTAACTGTAATTACATGAACACCCTCACCTGTTAAAGCATTTAAATATGCTGGTAATGTTGCGACTAATGTTTTTCCTTCACCAGTTTTCATTTCGGCGATTCTACCTTGATGAAGTATGATACCACCTATTAATTGTACATCAAAAGGTCTCATACCTAAAACTCTAACAGCAGCTTCTCTTACAACAGCAAAAGCTTCTGGTAATAAATCATCTAGAGTTTCTCCATTACTTAATCTTTCTTTAAATTCTGTTGTCTTATTTTGTAATTCTGCATCTGTCAATTCTTTCATAGAGCTTTCTAAACCATTTATTTTTTCTACCAATGGCATAACTCTTTTTACTTCTTTTTCACTATAATTAAATAATTTTTTGATTATACCCATTACTTTTTCTCCTTTACGTCTTGTGTGTATTAAGTTTTTATCTTTCTGTACTATATCACTAAAAATATTTTTACGCAACAAAAATCATATTTTTTTTATATAAAACATAAAATTTATTAAAAATTAATTTGAAAGAGGTAACTAATATATGTTTATTTGTAATTTGAGTCTAAATAAATCAAAATTAAAAAAAATAATTATATGGATTTTAGCTGCTGTTGTTATTCTTTCTATAATATTTGGAATTTATACATTGGCCAATAGTTCAAAAGCTAATTTTGTTAATGATGATATAAAAGCTTCGGATGTTACAGAGATTTCGGCTAATAATTATACTAATGTTTTGAAAACTTGCCATGAAAATATAGATGCTTATTTAGGGAAAAAAATAAAATTTACTGGATTTGTGTATAGGCTGTATGACTTTAATGAAAATCAATTTGTGTTAGGACGAGAAATGATTGTATCGAGAGTTTCTGATACGCAAGCCCAAACTGTTGTTGTTGGTTTTTTATGTAATTTAGATAACTCATCTACTTATGCTGATGGAACTTGGGTGGAAATTGAAGGTACTATTACAAAAGGATATTATCATTCTGAAATTCCTGTGTTGAAAATAACAAAGATAAATAAAACAGATTGTCCAGAAAATCCTTATGTTTATCCGCCTGATTCTAGTTATGTTAAAACTGAAAATCTTTAAGAGTCCAGTCATAATAAAATATAGTA
>FR878248.1:0-8549 GCA_000434335.1 Clostridium sp. CAG:492 | reverse complement strand
ATATAGTAAAAATGCACGTCCTTACTATATTTTATTATGACTTGCTCTGTATGTTTAGAGTTGGCAAGGGTTGTCAATCAGGACCGTCCCCATTGACTATTGCTTTTTATGTTGATTCGTAGTATAATATAATTAATATTCGTGGGTACAGCGAAATATAATAAATGTACCATTTTAGTAATCAGTACTGGTATTCTAGTAATGAGCTAAAAGATTAGGAGAACATCTATGTTAAAGCACTATGTAGAATTTCTGTATCCGGGACTTTTTGTCAGCGAAGCTTCTGTTGAAGAGATTGCTGAGCGTGATGTTAAGAAAGTTGAGTTGCCCGATAATTGTTTCGGATTTTGTTTCTTCGACAGAACCGTAACCGTTATCGACGGCCAAACTCTCACAGGAGACAGAAAGAATGTGTCCGGCTGGTATTATCAGGGCGAAAAGATGACTCTGGAACAGGTAAAAGCCGTTTTCGGCAATAACAGCAACTACAGAATCCTCATTTCTAATATGGAAGGCAATGGATGGAATGCGGTTGTAAGAACCAAGTTCGATCAGTTTATGCCTCTCAAAGACAACGACACTGTTCTTTGATTCCTAGTCTAAAAAGAAAAACGTTTCTTTTCCTCGCAAGAGGTTTCTTTTTTTTAGTTTAAATATTCTTCTTCTAATTCCTTTCTAATATCTTCAACAAGTAGTTGCTCAAATGGAACTTTGTCAATGGGGACGGTTCTTTTTGGCATATCTTTCCGCTTCTATGGTGTTATTTCATACTATTTTCATTCTATTATTGATTTTACTAATCCTTTATCTATTCTGTTTTCAAAAATATTTTTTAATACTATTAGTATAATAGGACCTACAAATAATCCTAATATTCCACAAAATTTGAATCCTGTGTACATTGCTACTAGTGTAAATATTGGGTGGACTCCTAATTGTCCACTAACTATTTTTGGCTCTATTATTTGTCTTATAACAGACATTATTAACCATAATACTAATATTGCTATTCCTAATGTAAGGTCTCCTTTACAAGCTGATATTATTGCCCAAGGTACCATTACTGTTCCTGAGCCTAGTATAGGTAATGCATCTATAAATCCTATTCCTAATGCTGCTAGAAGCGGATACTTTATATTAAAGCCTACCCAACTGTATATATATAATCCTATTAAAGAGATAATGAATGATACTAGTATTAATATTGCTTGAGCTTTTAAATATCCACCTAATGATTTAGCTATTCCATTTACATGAGTTGCTATTGACCTCACCCAAGTTCGTGGTAAATGATGCTCTAATTGGTCTATCATATATATTTTATCTGTACTTATAAAATATAATGACATTATTGTTATTACAATATAAAAGCCTATTGTAGGTAATGATGTAAGTTTTGTTAAAACTCCTGTAAGAAAGTTCTTGACGATTTCAGAAATATGACTTATTAAGTCATGACTAGAGCTATTTATTATACTTGTTAGCTCTTGAGAAAGTTGAACTTTACTAAAATCAAATTTTGTTGTCTTTTCATTAACAAAATTTTGTATTATATTCACATATTCATTTAGATTACTAAGAAGATTAGACGATTCTGAAATTATAGTTACTATCCCCCACACTAACAATCCAATTATAATAGATAGAACTAGTATTAAAATAAGCAAACTGCTTGTCTTTCTTTTAAAATGAAATTTATTCATACAAAATCTTATTATCGGCTCTATAAGTAAATACAACACAAAAGCTATTAAAAATGGCATATAAAATATAGCCAGCTTAAAACCTAAGCATATTAAAGCTATTGTTAAAACAAGTATCAGTATTTTATAAATTATCTTTTTTATATCTTTTACATTAATCATCATATGTATATCACCAGTACTATTTTATTCTATTTAAACTTTTTTATTCATTTAAAATTTTATTAGTGTGTCAAAAAGAACCGTCCCCATTGACAACCCATTAACATAAATTTTGGGACGGTCCTGATTTTTTTAGAACCGTCTCTGTTTTAGTTACTGCTTTTTATTCGGCATTTTTATGGTTGCAGTTACATATATTTTCAAAAGTATTTACAACTTGTTGATTTGTTATATCTTCATTTTTAGCTAAGTCTCCTAATGTTAATATTCCAACTATTTTGTTGTTGTCAACTACAGGTATTCTTCTTACTTGATTTTCTGACATTAATTTTGTTGCTTGATTTACATCATTGTTTGCATCACAACAGCAAACATTTGTTGTCATTATATCACTTAATTTAGTAGTGTGTATATCTTTGTTGCAAGCTACTGTTCTTAAAAGGATATCTCTGTCTGTTACAAGACCAACTACATTTTGATTTTTATCACATACAGGAATACTTCCTATATGTTGTTCACACATTAATTTTGCACAATCGCAAACAGATGTTTCTGGAGTTAACCAAACTACACTATCACACATACAATCTTTAACTTTCATAATAAAAACTTTCCTTTCATTTGACGGTATGACAAACAGTACTTGTTATTGCTTGCATACCATACATAAAATTAATAAACATTTTTGTTTACTATTTTTATTTTGTGTAATACTAAAAAAGATATACAAGCAAATTTTTGTATATCTTTTTAATTTTAAATTAATTATTATAATATGGATATGATTGACTAGAGCTGTAATTATTGCCATATATGTCAGGATTTTCCAATCCTCTATATGGAGGTCTTGGTGGATGTGGTGGCATAGGACCTGGCCCTGGCATTGGTGGATGTGGTGGTCTTGGTGGACGAGGTGGTTTATTTCCTTGCAATAATTGTTGAATAATCATAATTTTAATTAAATCTTTAAGCATAGGATTTCCACAACAACCTTGCCTTGTCTCCTCATTCTTAGTATCAGATTTAGTAACTTTCATATTACTATTTCTAGATAAATTTTCATTTTTATTATATTCCGCTTCTTTAGCAGATGAAGTATTAACATTAATATTTACTACATCTATATCCTGTTCAATATTAGTATAAATTTCATTTGCCATAATTTCTAGTGTCTCACTAGAAAAATCGTTACGACTCGGAGTATCACATACTTTACTAATCATAGGTTTTAAAATTTTGTATATTTCCGGATATAGCTCTTCATACTTGCTAGTATCATTATAAACTATATTATCAGATCTATACGGAAAATAAGAATTGCTTGAACTATACATTGAACCATCATTATAATCAAATGATTGATTACTACTATTGTTATACAAATTGTATGTACTTATATCATTAGAAATCGGATACCCAAGAACACTTCTCATATAATTTTCGTATTCATTGTTAAACATATACTATACCTCCTAACATAGTATATGTTTAAATATAAAAAATCGTGATTTTCTAATTTAAGAAGAATCTTTGTCTTACTTTATAAAAACAAAAAGAGATGAATTTTAAGTTCATCTCTAGTTTAACCTATATTTATATAATTATTAGTATTATGTGAATGCTAATTTCTTACTTATTTATTATTTAAAATTAAATTGCATTTACTAATTGCTTAAAAATATTTCCTCTTTCTGCAAAATTTTTGAACATATCAAAACTTGCACTTGCTGGTGAGAATAATACTACTTCTCCTGGTTTCGCAAGTTGATTTGCTATTTTTATTGTTTCTTCTAAGGTTTGACATTTTACTATTGGCATTTCTTTATTTTGAGATTTTAGCTCTTTTGTTACTGCTTCATATATTTTTTCTGTTGTTGCTCCTACTAGTACTAATGCAGATACATTTTCTACTATTGGCTTAGCTATAGGTGTATAGTCTAAGTGTTTATCATATCCTCCTGCTATTAAGACTATTTTTTCGTCAAATGAATTCAATCCTGCTATTGTTCTTGATGGACTTGTTCCTATTGAGTCGTTATACCATTTAACATCATTTATTGTTCTTATATATTCTAATCTATGCTCAACTCCTGAAAACTCTGAAATTGCTTTTATTTGTGTATCTATATCTACTAAAGAAGCGGTTGCAGCAATAGCCGCACAAATGTTCTCGTAGTTATGAACCCCTCTTAATTTAACATTTTTTACATCTATAACATGTCTTCTTAATCCATCTTCACAGAATTTTATTGTTTTGTTATCATATATAACACCATTATCTAATTTTTGCTTACTACTAAACATTATAACTTTTCCATTAGCTTCTGACTTCATTTTGCTTGTTATTTCATTGTCTGCATTAAGAACAAGTATACCATCTGAAGATTGATGTAAAAATATATTCTTTTTACAATCTATATATTCTTGATAAGATTTATGAATATCTAAGTGGTTTGGAGATATATTAGTAATAACAGATATTTTAGGACTTACTTCCATATTCATTAATTGGAAACTACTAAGCTCTAATACAACTATAGACCCAGGAGTCATTTCATTTAATTTTGTGAATAATGGTATACCAATGTTTCCTCCTAAATAACAATCATATCCTTTTTCTTTTAATATTGCATATGTAAGACTTGTTGTTGTTGTTTTTCCATCACTACCAGTTATACCAACTACTGTTCCAGGACATAATTTTATAAGCATTTCTATTTCAGATGTAATAATAGCTCCGCGATTTGCTTCTTCTACAAGCTCTTTTGTATCAGGTCTGCAACTTGGTGATCTGAATATATAATCAAATCCTTTAAGCTTACTTAAATTATTTTCTCCTAATGAATAATCTATATTATATTTTTTTATAATTTCAATTGCTTTTTCATCTAATTTATCTAATGTTTTTCTATCAAATACAGTAACATTAGCATTATGCTTACTAAAATATTCAACTAAAGGAATATTACTAACTCCAATACCTATTATAGCTATTTTTTTATTTTCAATAGATTTATTAAATTCTTCTAATTTTCTGTTTATATATGTATAACTCATTTTTCAATCATTCCTCCTTAATTTTTGGACAGGATAAAAAATTGAAGTTTGACTTTTAGAGATTTTTTACTGTACTTCTACTTTTTCTGTCCTTTTTGCTTTACAAATTATACCATACATATATTCTTTTTCAAGTTATTTTGTTACTTCTGAATAGAAATTATGTATATTTTCCAAAGTCTTGTGCAAAATATTCGTATGAACGGAGGTGTTTTATATGTCTAAAAAGAAAAAAGGTAATAAGAATGGTAATAAAAACTCTGAAAATACTTCAGAAGAATAGTTAAATAAAATATAGAGCATTTAGAAGCGGATATTCTGCACTAAATGCTCTTTTTATTTTATTATAATTTTTTTATTTAGGGAATTAAGCTAAAATGTATTTAAAAGACTAGGTATGTGATTTTTTGATTAATGATGTTACTATTCAATTTTTACTTTTTTAAATATGGTTTTAAAAATTTTCCAGTATATGATTCTTCTGCTTGTACGATTTTTTCTGGTGTTCCGGTAGCGACTATTGTTCCTCCCGCTTCTCCACCTTCTGGTCCTAAGTCTATTATGTAGTCACTTGTTTTTATTAAGTCTAAATTATGCTCTATTACTACTATACTATTTCCGGTATCTACTAGTCTTTGCAATATATCTACTAATTTATGGACATCAGCTATATGTAATCCTGTTGTTGGTTCATCTAATATATATAATGTTTTTCTTGTGGCTTTTTTAGATAGCTCTGTAGCTAATTTAACACGTTGAGCTTCTCCTCCTGATAATGTAGTAGATGGTTGTCCTAGTTTTATATATCCTAATCCTACATCATATAATGTTTGGATTTTGTTTTTTATTTTAGGAATATTTTCAAAGAATTTTAACGCATCTTCTACTGTCATTTCTAATACATCTGATATTGTTTTTCCTTTATATTTAACTTGTAATGTTTCGTGATTATATCTTTTTCCTTTACAAACTTCACAAGGAACATATATATCTGGTAAAAAGTGCATTTCAATTTTTATTAATCCATCTCCATTGCAATTTTCACATCTACCACCTGTTACATTAAAGCTAAATCGTCCTTTGTCAAATCCACGTAATTTTGCATCATTTGTACTTGCAAATATATCTCTTATACTATCAAATACACCTGTATATGTCGCTGGATTAGATCTTGGTGTTCTTCCTATTGGTGATTGGTCTATATTTATTATTTTATCTATGTTTTCTAATCCTTTTATTTCTTTACATTTACCAGGCTTTTCATTAGCACCATTTAAATCTCTTGCAACTGTTTTATATAGTATTTCATTTATTAATGTACTTTTTCCTGATCCAGATACACCAGTTACACATACAAATTGTCCTAATGGAATTTTCACATTTATATTTTTTAAATTGTTTTCTGATGCTTTTACTATTTGAATACATTTTCCATTTGATTTTCTTCTTTTTTTAGGTACTTCTATTTTCTTTTTACCACTTAAATATTGTCCTGTAATAGATTCTGGTACCTTTTTTATTTCTTCTGCTGTACCTTGTGCTATTACATTTCCGCCGTGAACACCCGCTTCTGGTCCTATATCTATTATTTGATCTGCTGCATACATTGTATCTTCATCATGCTCTACTACTATTACAGTATTACCTAAATCTCTTAATTTTTTTAGTGTTGCTATTAGTCTTTCATTATCTCTTTGATGTAGACCTATACTTGGTTCATCTAATATATACAATACTCCTGTTAGTCCAGAGCCTATTTGTGTTGCTAAACGAATACGTTGAGCTTCTCCTCCTGATAGAGTTCCTGCTGATCTTGATAATGTTAAATATTCCAGTCCTACATCTATTAAAAATTGAAGTCTTTGGTCTATTTCTTTTAGTATTAGCTCTGATATCATAGCTTGTGTTTTATTTAGTTTTAAATTATTTAAATATTCTTTTATTTTATTTATAGGCATATCTGTTAATTGATTTATGTTTTTTGTACCTACTGTTACTGCTAAACTTTCTGGTTTTAATCTTGAACCATTACAAGCATCACAATGACTACTACTCATATACATTTCATAAAAGTCTCTCATACCTTGGGATTTTGTTTCTTGGTATCTTCTATTTAATGTAGGTATTACACCTTCAAATGGTGCTGTAAATTTTCGTGTTCCAGCTGATGATTTATATTTAAAATCTATTTCTTCATCACCTGTTCCATATAATATCTTTTCTAAGAACTTACGAGGAAGCTTTTTTATTGGTTGTTTAATATCAACATCATATTTTTTAGCAATACTTTCAAAATACATTTTTGCCATGGTGTCGCCTCTTTTCATTGTACTTGCACCAAAAGCTTTTACGCCATCATATAATGTTTTATTTTTATCTGGTATTATTAAATCTTCATCCATTTTCATTACATATCCTATACCAGAGCATTCAGGACACGCTCCAAATGGATTATTAAATGAAAACATACGTGGTGTTAGCTCTTCAAAGCTTATTCCACAATCTGGGCATGCATAATTTTGGCTAAATAAAAGTGGATCTCCTCCAACAACATCTACTCCTACCAAATTATTAGCATGTTTTAAAGCTGTTTCAACAGATTCAGTTAAACGACCTCGTATATCTTCTTTTATAACAAGTCTATCTACAATTAGCTCTATTGTGTGTTTTTTCTTTCTGTCAATATCTATGTCATCAGATAATTCATATACTTCGCCATCAATTCTAGCTCTTACAAATCCTTCTTTTTGAAAGTCTTCCAGTAATTTTTTGTATTCACCTTTTCGACCTCTTATTACAGGAGCTAATATTTGTATTCTTGTTCCTTCTTTTAAGTTCATTATATTATCTATTATTTGATCTATTGATTGCTTTTCTATTTTTTTACCGCATTTGGGACAATGTGGTATACCAATTCTTGCATATAATAAACGAATATAATCATATATTTCAGTTACAGTTCCAACTGTAGATCTTGGATTTTTTGATGTTGTTTTTTGATCTATTGAAATAGCTGGAGATAATCCATCTATTGATTCTACATCAGGTTTTTCCATCAATCCTAAGAATTGTCTTGCATATGATGATAAGCTTTCTACATATCTTCGTTGACCTTCGGCATATAGTGTATCAAATGCTAGTGATGATTTTCCAGAGCCGGAAAGTCCTGTTATTACAACTAATTTATCTCTTGGTATTTCTAGGCTTATATTCTTTAGATTATGTACTTTCGCACCTTTTATTACTATTTTGTCATTCATAGAATTGCCCCCTTATGAATTTTGTAGATATATGTTTTATTTTTCTACAAATACTTTATGTATTATACAATAATTTTTTATATAAAACAATAGTTTGGATGTGTTAATTTTAAACAAAAAAGGCACACCTGATTTTACTCAAATATGCCTTCCGTGTAGCTACTCCTATTGCTGCTTAGTATACAATTACTTTGTACATATGCAGATTATATTTCTGCTGAATTTTTTCGATATCAGATCTTGAGTGCTTTAACGAATAATATATTATTTGATTTGAAATTCCGGAGCTCCCCAATTGAATTGCTCCTTTCTGGAAAATTAAAAAGTCCTTCGGGTCAGAACGTTTATACTTGTGGAATTCGCTCAA
>FR878247.1 GCA_000434335.1 Clostridium sp. CAG:492 | reverse complement strand
GATTCGGATTTTAATGTTTCTATTTAATCTTTCTATAAAAAGTACTAAAAAATCATACAAAGTTTAAATAAAATTTGTCAAATTAGGGACGAGGTAAAATTTCGAGTTTGCTTGAATTTTTTACCCCGCCCCATAATTTTATTATTAAACTTTTTACACTGCCCACATATCTTATTTTTCCATTGCTAAGGTTATCAATTTATCTAGCAATTCACTATATGATAATCCACATTTTTCAAACAATTGTGGATACATACTTATTGTTGTAAAACCTGGCATTGTATTTATTTCATTTAAATAAACTTTATTTGAATCTTTATCTACGAAAAAATCTACTCGTGAAAGACCTTTTCCGTCTACTGCTTTAAATGCTTTAACTGCCATATTTCGTATACTTTCAGTTTGCTCTTTGCTTAAATCTGCAGGCATTTTTGTTTTTGATTCTGGATTTGAATATTTAGCATCAAAACTATAAAATTCTTCTGCAGGCAATATTTCACCTAAAATAGATGCTTCGACATCCTCGTTTCCAAGAACCGCACATTCAATTTCTCTCGCGTTAATTGATTCCTCTACTATTATTTTGCTATCAAATTGAGATGCATATTCTATAAATTTTTCTACCTCTTCTAAGTTGTGAGCTTTATTTACACCAACAGAAGATCCTGAATTTGATGGTTTTATAAATACTGGCAATCCCAATTTTTTTTCAACTTTTTTACTTAAATCTTTTATATTTAATTTAATTTCGTTTAAAGATTCATCCACAAAAATGTATTCAACCTTTCCTTTTTTTACATACATATGTTTAACTTGCGGAATTCCAGCTTTTTCCAAAATTACCTTTGTATATGCCTTATCCATACACACACAAGACCCAAGTACTTTGCAACCAACATATGGAAGTTTTAATAATTCAAATAATCCTTGTATTGTACCATCTTCACCATATAGCCCGTGTAATACTGGAAAAACAACATCAACAGACTTTAATTTTTGTAATACATTTTCAATTTTAGAAATTTCAGTTGGCTCTTCCCCAACTTTTAAAATATCAATTGTCTCAATTTTTTTATCATATGAAAACCACTCACCATTTTTATCAATATATATTGGTATGATTTCATATTTATCTTTATTTAAATTTTTTATAACAGATGTACCAGAAACGACAGAAACATCATGCTCTGTAGACATTCCTCCAAAAATAACTCCAATTTTTAATTTATTCATAAAATCGCATCCTTTCAAAAATCAATTTCTTTTAATAGTATTCTAAATGAAAATCATAATTCATAATTTTATGTGTTTTTAATTTCAAATTCTTTTATTTATTTTCCAATATCCATTTCTATCAGATCCTATCC
>FR878246.1 GCA_000434335.1 Clostridium sp. CAG:492 | reverse complement strand
AAAAGAGCCAGAGGCATTTAAAATATGTAAAGAAAAAATAAAAAAATATAAATTAGATATGAATTTAATTGATGTTGAATATAAATTTGACGGAAGTAAAATTTTATTCTATTTTACAGCTGATGGAAGAATAGACTTTAGAGAATTAGTAAAAGATTTAGCAAGTGTATTTAGAACAAGAATTGAACTTAGACAAATAGGTGTAAGAGATGAAGTAAAAAGAATAGGTGGCAACGGGGTATGTGGTAGAGAGCTATGTTGTTGTACTTTTTTAAACAATTTCGAAACAGTCTCAATAAAAATGGCAAAAGAACAAAATATAGCATTAAATCCATCTAAAATTTCAGGAAATTGTGGAAGATTAATGTGTTGTTTAAAATATGAGCAAGATGTTTATTCAGAAAAATTATCAAGATTACCAAAAGTGGGAGCTTTAGTAAAAACTGAAGCAGGAGAAGGTACTGTAGAAGGTGTAGAAGTTTTAAAAGAAGTGCTAAAAGTTAAAATAAAAGATGGTGACGATTTTACATATAGAAAATTTGATGCAAAAGATGTTAAAGTAATAAAAGATTCAAAAAATAATAATGTAATTGATGAAGAAGAAAAGCAGAATTTAAAAGAGCTACAGGAATTAGAAAAATTGGAAAAAATGGATCAAAAGAATAAAAGTAATGATGATGAAATATAGTAGTAGTTCGAAAATTAAATTGAAAGGTGGTGAGCTCAATGGCTTATAAAATTACAGACAAATGTATATCGTGCGGAGCGTGTGCAGCACAATGTCCTATGGAATGTATAGCACAAGGTGATGATAAATATGTTATAGATCCTGAACAATGTATATCTTGTGGAACTTGCGCAGGAGTATGTCCTGTTGGAGCACCTGAGGAAGAATAAAATTAACATATGCTTATATAAATTTTATTAAAATGTTTAATAGGTAAAAAAACTAGAGTATTATAAAATACTCTAGTTTTTTTTGTTGTTATCTGTTTGTTAATTCTTCTAAATCAAGAAGCTCTTGCCATCTTTTATCAACTTCTGCTTGGAATTCTTTTATCATCCATTCATTTCCAGGTTTAAACATATGCTTAAATCTTCTTTGAGGTTTTAAAAATTCTTCTATTGGAAGTTTATTTTTCGGTTTATAGTTTATTACATATTTACCATCAATTACTTCATATAAAGGCCAATAACATGTTTCAACAGCTAATTTATTTATTGTCATTAAATCTTCTGTTGCATAGCCCCAACCACGTGGGCAAGGTGCCATTATATTTAAAAATGTTGGTCCTTCTGTGTAAATTGCTTTTTCAGATTTTTCATATAAATCTTTAAAATTATTTAATGCAACTGTTTGAGCAACATATGGTAGGTGATGACCAACCATTATTTTTGTTAAATCTTTTCTTGATTGCATTTTTCCAGGAATTACTTTTCCAGCAGGTGTTGTTGTTGTATCTGCAAATTTTGGTGTTGCAGATGAACGTTGAATACCTGTGTTCATATATGCTCCATTGTCATAGCAAACATATGTCATATCATGTCCTCTTTCCATTGCTCCTGATAAGCTTTGAAGACCTATATCATATGTTCCACCATCTCCACCAAATGTAATAAATTTAGTAGTAAAATCTTCTGGTAATTTTCCTTGTCTTTTTAATGATTTATAAGCAGCTTCGGCTCCTGCTGCATTTGCAGCAGCACATTCAAATGCTGTGTGAATAAATGAATCTGTCCATGCTGTGTATGGATATATAAAAGTTGAAACTTCCATACAACCAGTTGCACATGATATTACAGCATGATCTTCAGGTTTTAAAGCACGAAGAACCATTCTAGCACTTGCTGGTGCTCCACATCCAGCACACATTCTGTGTCCAGCTGTGAATCTTGATGGTTTTGTAGTAATTACTTCTTTTAAGTTATATGCCATTTTTAATTACTCCTTTCTTAATCCTAAATATCTATAAGGATTTTCAACTTTTTCATCTTTTTGAATCTTTTGCAAGTCTTCAAATACAGATTCTATATCATCAGCAGTAGTATCTCTACCACCAATTCCATAAATGTAGTTAACTGTTGATACATGTTTATTATTTACATACATTGCAGATGTTACATCTTCAAATAATGCACCACCAGCACCGTTTACAGAGTCTGATTTATCAAGAACTGCAATTGATTTTATTGATTCTTTTGAAAGAGCTTCTGCAATTTCACTAGCAGGGAATGGTCTAAACATACGAATTTTTAGTAATCCTGCTTTAATACCTTTTGAACGTAAATTATCAACTGTAAACTTTGCTGTTCCTGCTGTTGAGTTCATACATACAACAACATATTCAGCATCTTTCATTTTATATTCTTCGAAAAATGAGTATTTTCTACCAGTCATTTTTTCAAATTCAGCAGAAACTTCTGCAATAACTTTTTTTGCATTTCTCATTCCTTCTGCTTGTTGATATTTATGTTCAAATAAATATGCTTGTAAATCAAGAGGTCCAATAGCCATTGGCTCTTTTTTATTTAATAAATAATGCTCTGGTTTGTATGTTCCAACAAATTCTTTTACTTTTTCATCTTCTATTAATTCTATATTTTCAATTGAGTGTGATGTTATAAATCCATCTTGGCAAATCATTATTGGTAATCTAACATCTTTATGCTCTGCGA
The DNA here is from genome assembly GCA_000434335.1 of Clostridium sp. CAG:492. Lineage (GTDB taxonomy): Bacteria > Bacillota > Clostridia > TANB77 > CAG-508 > CAG-492. The sequence goes on along the minus strand of FR878246.1, from coordinate 2,271 downwards.
TTCTGTGAGCCATTACCATATTGTCATATGCTTCTTGATTATTTTCACTAAACAACATAATCCAACCTGCATCTCTAACACCCATTGCATCTGAATGATCATTATGAATATTAAGAGGTCCAGATACAGCACGGTTTACAAGTGACATAACAATTGGTAAACGTAAGCTTGATGCTATATAAATCATTTCCCACATTAATGATAAACCATTAGCAGATGTTGCAGTCATAGCTCTTGCACCTGCTGCTTCTGCACCTATACATGCAGTCATAGCACTATGTTCACTTTCAACAGCAACAAATTCTGTATCTACAACACCATTACTTACGAATGTTGAAAAGTATTGAGGAATTTCTGTTGATGGTGTTATAGGGAATGCTGCAACAACATCAGGATTTATTTGTTTCATTGCAATGGCAACAGCTTCATTACCACTTAAACGCTCTCTAATACCCATTATTCTTCACCCTCCTCTTTCATTTCTATTGCTCCAAATGGACATACTTTTGCACATACTCCGCATCCTTTGCAATAGTCATAATCAAATTCTGCTCTTTTTCCGTCTGAATTAACTGGTATAGCATCATCTGGGCAAACAGGGAAGCATAATCCACATTGTTTGCATTTTTCAGATAAAAATATTGGTTTCATTGAACGCCAATCACCAGTTTTAAATTCACGGGCATTTCCTGCTGTATAAATATTTCCACCTTCTGTTAATTTACAAGCAGGAGTATTTTTATTTATGTTTTCTGACATTTTAATTCTCCTTTCTGAATTTGTAGTTTAAAAAGTAGTTATTTTAGATACTGTATATAGTATCTATTACGATGCTTTATAAAATGTATTATTGAATTTTATTTACTTTTTCTAATGTATTTTTTAATGCTTTCATATTACCATCAATTACTTCTGGTTTTTTTGCAAATTTGTGTTTAAATGAACCTTCCATATCAGCTAAAAATTGTTCTTCTGGAATTACACCACTAACTTTAACTATAGCTGCAAGCATTGGTGTATTTGGAAAATATTTTCCGAGAGCGTCTATTGATATAGAACGAGCATCTATTGTGTATATTCCACCTTTATATCCATTTAATTTTTTCTTTAAAGTTTTTGCATCATTTGTTGTATTAATAACAATAGCTCCATCTTCTTTTAATCCAGCAGTAACATCTACAGTATCTAATAGTGTGTCATCAACAACGACAACATAATTAGGTTCATAAATTGCGCTGTGAATTGTTATTGGTGAATTACTTATACGATTATAAGCTGTTATTGGTGCACCCATTCTTTCTGGACCATATTCAGGAAATCCTTGAATATATTTTCCAGTATTAAATGCTGCATCAGCTAATAATAAGCATGCTGTTTTGGCTCCTTGACCACCACGACCATGCCATCTTATTTCAATTAAATCGTTCATATAAAACCATTCCTTTCTTGAAAGAACATATTAGAAATGAAAAGATATTTTCAAACTAATATTACCTCCTGAACTTAATACTAATAAGTATATTCCTTTATAGGTGAGTATGTCAAGAAATTTCCTTGGTTTTCCGTGATTTCTGATTGACTTTTGAGATAAAATCATATATGATATTTGAAGTATTTTTGTTTTTATTAATAAAATCATATTAATAAAATTTCTCAGCTATAAAGTAGCACAAGGAGGAAAGAATTTTATGGGAGAAGTTATAGTTGTAACATCAGGAAAAGGTGGCGTAGGTAAAACAACAACAACTGCCAATTTAGGATCAGCATTAGCATTAACAGGAAAAAAAGTTGCTTTGGTTGATACAGATATAGGTCTTAGAAATTTGGATGTTGTAATGGGTCTTGAAAATAGGATTGTTTATGACATTTGTGATGTTGTAGAAGGCAAATGTAAATTAAGACAAGCACTAATAAAAGACAAAAGATTTAATGAATTATTTTTATTACCAGCCGCACAAACTCGAGATAAAAGTGCAGTAAATGAAGAACAAATGATAGAGCTAACAAATAAATTAAGAGAAGAATTTGATTTTATTTTAATAGATTGTCCAGCAGGAATAGAGCAAGGTTTTAAGAATGCAATCGCTGGGGCTGACAGAGCATTAGTTGTAACTACTGCAGAAATTTCAGCAATAAGGGATGCAGATAGAATTATTGGATTATTAGCAACATCTCAAATAAAAAATCCAGAACTTATCATTAATAGGATAAGACCGAATATGATAAAAAGAGGAGAAATGATGGATGTCGAAGATATAGTTGAGTTATTAT
>FR878245.1 GCA_000434335.1 Clostridium sp. CAG:492 | reverse complement strand
TTAGCTGCAATTGCTCAAGCAAGAGATGAAGGAAGAAATGAAGGAATAAGTTATGAAAAGATAAAATTCGCTAAAAAAATGCTAGAGAAAAAGATGGACATAGCTTTAATAATGGAGATGACAGGACTTACTAAAGAAGAAATTGAAAAGTTATAAATTATAGATAAAGTCAAATTTCTATGCAAAATTAATTTATAATATAAAATATTTGGAATGGTTTCTAGTAAAGCCTTGAATTATCGCAATACTCAATAAAAAAATAAAAAATATCCAATCAAACACTTGCAAACTAAAATCACTTGTGTTAATATATATGTAATAAGAAAAAAGTTAATAAACAAATCCCTGCATAGTACGTGTAGGCTGGAATTTTAGAACCAACAAACATTAAACGGGAACCTGTCTTTAAATGTGGCGTGTATGCTTAATTTAATTAAGAAACCCATTAGCATTTAACAAGGTACCCACCTGTGAAAGCAGGTCCTTAAAATTTCACTCAATCTTACGGCTAAAGCGGGGGCTTTTTTTGTATATAATAGTTTATAAAAAATAATAAGAGTGTGGTAAATTTATTTTTATTAAATTTGTAAAAATTAATAAATAAAAATACAAAATTAACCACTTTCTTTTTTATAAGGTGGAATTATGAATTTAAAGGAAATATTAAAATATGGAAAAGAAGAATTAATTAAAAACAATATTGAAGATGCATCAATTATAGCAAAAGAGCTGGCTGAATATATTTTTAAAATTACAAGAGCACAAATGATTGCAAATAATGATATGGAATTTAGCAAAGATCAAACTGATAATTATATAAATTCTATTAAAAAAATATCTACAGGAATTCCAATACAATATATAACTAATAATCAAGAATTTATGAATTTAAATTTTTATGTAGATGAAAATGTATTAATTCCTCAACCAGATACTGAAACACTAGTTGAAGAAGTTATAAATGAGTATAAAGAAAAGAAATGCGAGATATTAGACTTATGTACAGGTAGTGGGGCAATTGCTATATCACTTGCAAAATATATAAATGAATCAAATATTGTTGCATCAGATATAAGTATGAAAGCACTTCAAATTGCCAAATTGAATGCGGAAAAAAATTTAGTAAGAAAAAAAATTGAATTTATAGAATCAGATATGTTTAATAAAATTTACAAAGATGATTTTGATATTATTGTTTCGAATCCACCATATATAAAAACAAAAGTAATTGAAAAATTAGATAGACAAGTAAAAAATGAGCCATACATAGCTCTTGATGGTGGAGCAGATGGGTTAAAATTTTATAAAATAATTATAAAAAATGCATATAAATACATAAAAAATGAAGGAAAAGTTTTTTTGGAAATTGGATATGACCAAAAAAATGAATTAATAAATCTTTTTAAGGAAAATAATCACTATGAAAACATATATTCAAAAAAGGATTTTGGAGGAAATGATAGAATTATTGTAGCAACAGTAAGGAGGTAATTTATGTCTTTTTCATCTCAAGTAAAAATGGAATTAAGCCAAATAAATAATTTAGCAAAAAAAGATCAAGTTGATAGAGAATTGGCGGGGTATCTAATAACTGGTAATTCAGGAAAAAGTAATAAAAAGATAAAATTTTCAACAGAAAGTGAATATAATATAAATCGTTTTGCAAAATTATTAAAAAATGTTAATATAGAAAAATATAATATAGAAATTAAAGGAAAGATATATACAATTGAATACTCTTTAAATAATGAGGTAGATGGAATAGTATTTGAAAAAGATAAAATACTTTTTTATGGATTTAAAACCAAAAATGAGTATCTTGACAAATCATTTATAAGAGGCGTGTTTTTAGGGAGTGGTTATATAAGTAATCCAGAAAAAAAATATCATCTAGAAATTAAATTTTCTGAAGAAGAAAATATGGAAGGTGTTTATGATTTGTTAAAAGAATATAATATATTTACTAAAAAAATACAAAAAGAAAAATCATATTCATTATACATAAAAGATGGTGAAGAAATTTCAAAATTTTTAGCCTTTATTGGAGCAAATAGTGCGGTTTTAAAATTTGAAGAAAATAGGGTTGTGCGAGATACAAGAAACAATGTAAATAGGTTAATAAACTGCGAAACAGCAAATTTAGCTAAAACAATGAAAGCAAGTCAAAAGCAAATAGAAGATATAAAATTAATAAAATCAAAACATAAATTTAGTGAATTACCAGAAAATTTAAAAATAGTAGCAAACATAAGATTAGAACATCCAGATGCATCTTTAACTGATTTAGTAAATTTATTAGGAAATACAATAAGTAAATCTGGAATGAGCCATAGGCTGACTGCATTATCAAAAATAGCAGATGAATTACGAGATAAATAAAATAAAAAGGTAGTGAATTAAGTATTGGAAGAGCTAGGAATATATATACACATTCCATTTTGCAAGCAAAAATGCTTTTATTGTGATTTTTGCTCTTTTGCAAATAAAAATGAAATGCAAGAAAAATATGTTGAAACAGTAATAAATGAAATAAAAAATATAACACATAAGGAAAAATATACAGTAACAACAATATATTTGGGAGGTGGAACACCATCAATTTTAAATCCAGAATATATAAAAAATATATTACAAGAAATTAAAAGTAGTTTTAAAATATTAGATGATGCAGAAATAACAATTGAAATAAACCCAGGAACTGTAAATGAAGAAAAATTAAAAAGATATAAAGAGTATGGAATAAATAGATTAAGTATAGGTTTACAATCAGCAAATGATAAAATATTAAAAAACATAGGAAGAATTCACGATTATAAACAATTTGAAGAAACATTTTTTTATGCAAGAAAATGTGGATTTAAAAATATAAATGTAGACCTAATGATTGGACTTCCAACACAAGCAATTGAAGATGTAAAACAAACATTAGAAAAAATAATACAAAAAAATCCAGAGCATATATCAGTATATTCACTAATAATTGAAGAAGGAACTATAATAGAAAAATTAATAAACGAAAACAAATTACAATTACCAGATGAAGAAACAGAAAGAATAATGTACTGGACAGTAGTAAATGAATTAAAAGAAAATGGATATAACCAATACGAAATATCAAATTTCTCAAAAAAAACATACGAATCCAAACACAACACAAATTGCTGGAAACAAAAGCAATACATAGGACTAGGAACATCAGCACATTCATATTTAAATAAAAAAAGATACTCAAACACAAATAATATAGAAGAATATATAAAAAACATACAAGAAAGTAATATCAGTAAAAATATAACAATACACGAAGAGCAAACCGAAGAATCAACAATGAACGAATATATGTTACTAGGACTAAGAATGATACAAGGAATAAACATAAATGAATTCAAGCAAAAATTCAAAACAGACCCAACAATAAAATACAAAGAAATCCTAGAAAAATTACAAAAAGAAAATTTAATACAAATAACAAAAACATCAATAAAGCTAACAAAACAAGGAATCGATTTTGGAAACATAGTTTGGGAAGAATTTATATAAAAAATAAATTCCAAATATGCTTGTATTATTTTTCATAAATTGGTATACTAATAATGCAAAAATATATCATAGGAGGTATTTTTATGGAAAACGAAGAAAACGAAGAAAACAACAATAATAACGAAATGGTAACTACAGATGCAAATGAAATCGTAGTTAATGAAGGGGAAAATAATAAAATAAAAATAGCAGATGAGGTTATAGCAATAATTGCTGGTAAAGCCGTATCAGAAATAAAAGGTGTATATGAAATGTCTGGAGGCTTTGCAGGAGGAATAAGCGAAGTCTTAAGTGGAAAGAAAAACTTAGCAAAAGGAATAAAAGTTGTTGCAACAGAAAAAAATGCAAAAATTGATGTAAATATTATAGTAGAATATGGAGTAAGAATTCCCGAAATAGCATTTGAAATACAAACTAAAGTTAAAAAAGCAGTAGAAACAATGACTGGACTAAAAGTAACAGAAGTAAATGTACATGTTCAAGGAGTAAATACAAACATAGAAAAGAAAGATAATACAACAGTATCAGAATAATTTTACAAAACTAAATTGAGCTTGTATATAGCTCAATTTAGTTTTCTATAGCAAAAAATAAATATAAAATTGATTAATAATAAAATTTATGATAATATAGTTACATAAAATTAGAATCATGAAAGGAATGGAATTTTTTATGAAAATATTAGAAAAATTTGTTTTAATTTTATATTCTTTCCTAGTTTTAGTAATTTCAGTAGTATTATGTTTAGTAATATTTAAAATAATAGATATTGAAACAATTAATAATTGTATAAAATATATGCTAGAAGATTCAACAATACTAATAACGGTATTAGCCTCTTCAATTGTATGCATTTTATTATCTATAAGATGTTTGTTTTTTAGAAAACGTAAAGAAATAAAAAAATCAGATGCAACAGATATATTATTAGAAAATGAATCAGGAAGATTATTAATTTCAAAAAGAGCAATTGAAAATGCAGTAAAAAATGTTGTAAACAATGCTGTAAAAGATACTAAAGATTGCAAAGTTATAGTAGATATTGATCCAGCAAATTATTTAAGTGTATATGTTTCAATTTTACTAAATAATAATTTAAAAATTAGAGATATGACATTAGATTTACAATTAAAAATAAAATCACAAATAAAGGATGATTTTGATTTAGATGTAAAACAAGTTAATATTAAAATTGATAGCGTTGAAGAAAAAGAAAATGAAAAAAAAGAAAGCAAAAAAATTGTTGAAAAAAATGAAACTATTATAGAAAGTCAAAAAGCTGAATAAATCAGTTATTAAATAAATTTGGAGGTAATTAGACATGGATAATTTTGGAAGCTTTTTTCAAAAATATGGTGGAGCAATTATAGGAGGAATAATTGCAACAGTGCTAGCTTTTACTAGTTTTTATAAATATATGTTAGCCATTGTTTTTGTAATATTTGGAATATGGGCAGGTAATTACATTCAAAAGAATAAAGAAATGGTAAAAGAAAAACTAAAGAACTTTATAGATAAATTATAAGAAGGGAATGTTGTAATAAATGAATAAATCAAATTTAAGAGAAGAAATATTCAAATTAGTTTATAGTTTAGAAGTTCAAAAAGAGGATGAATCAAGTCAAATAGATCTTTATCTAGAAAATTCTGAGCTTTCAGATAAAGAAAAAGGAAAAATTAAAGAAGAGGTTTGTAAAATTATCGATTTAAAAGAAGATATTGAAAATCAAATTTCTAAAAACTTAAAATCTGGATGGAGTATAGAAAGAATATCAAAAGTTAATATTTCAATTTTAAGAATTGCAATTTATGAAATGATTTATGGAAAATTACCATATAAAGTTGTAATAAATGAAGCTGTTGAGCTTGCAAAAAAATATGGAGAAGAAGCATCAGCATCTTTTATAAATGGAGTATTAGCAAGTGTTGTTAAAGATAACAATATAACAGAATAGAAAGAGGTTTATAAATGGAATATAATCCAATTACAGTTAGTGAGCTAAATCAATATATAAAAGACAAAATAGGAAGAGATGAATATTTAAATAATGTTTTTATTAAAGGTGAAATATCAAATTTCAAACATCATTATACAGGACATATGTATTTTACGTTAAAAGATGATAAATCACTTATAAAATGTATTATGTTCAAATCATATACAGCTAATTTAAATTTTGTTCCAAAAGATGGATTAAAGGTAATGATATTAGGTACAGTATCTGTTTTTGAAAGAGATGGAGTGTACCAAATTTATTGTAAAGCAATGCAAGAAGACGGTTTAGGGAGTTTGCATGTTGCATATGAGGAATTAAAAAAGAAACTAGAGCATGAAGGTTTATTTGATGTGGCACATAAGAAACCAATTCCTAAAATGCCAAAGTGTATAGGTGTTTTAACATCAAATACTGGGTCTGTAATAAGAGATATTATAAACGTTTCAACAAGAAGAAATCCAAATGTGTATATAAAATTATTACCAGTTCCTGTTCAAGGTGAAGGCGCTGCTGTTAAAATTGCAAAAGCTATAAAAATAATGAATGAACAAAAATTGGCAGATGTAATAATTTTAGCAAGAGGAGGAGGGTCGCTTGAAGATTTATGGCCATTTAATGAAGAAATTGTTGCAAGAGCAATATATGATTCTGAACTACCAGTAATTTCTGCAGTAGGTCATGAAACAGATTTTTCAATATCTGATTTTGTTGCAGATTTGAGAGCACCAACTCCATCAGCTGCGGCAGAACTTGCTGTACCAAACATATCTGATATCTTATTAAAATTACAAAATTATAATTTAAGATATAAGAATGCATTAAAGAAAAAAATAGAAATAATGAAATTAAGATATGAAAAATGTATGATGAATAAGGTTTTTAAAGATCCATTACAAAACATTCATGAAAAATATATCAGTTTAGATATGATAAATAAATCATTACAAAATAGTATTAATAACAAAGTGCAAATAAATAAAACAAAAATGGTTGAATTAATTACTAAACTGGATAGCTTAAGTCCATTAAAAACTCTAACAAGAGGATACTCGATTTTAGAAAAAGATGATAAAATTGTAAAATCTGTTAAATCATTAAATATAAATGATGAAATAAGCATAAGATTAATTGATGGAAATGCAAAAGCAAAAGTTATAAATATAAAGGAGTGATATACATATGAATAAAACAGCAAAAATTATATTAGGAATAGTTATTGCTATAATAGTTGTTGTAGGAGCATATTTCGGTGTTAAATATTTTTTTAATACACAAGAAGCATCTAACAATAATACAGACATAAATAATACAAATGGAAATATGGCATTAGTAGAAAATAATACAGTGGAGAACAATATAATCGAAAATAATACTGTTACTGAAAATAATATTGTAGAAGATAATACAGCAAAAAATGAAGCTAACAATGAAATAAAAAATGAAACAAAAGTAATAGAAGAAAATAAAAATAAAGTTTCTTCAAATAATGATTCTGAAATAGAATCAGATAGTGACGAAGAAAAAGCTTTGGCAATAGTAAAAAAAGATTGGGGAAGCACAGATGGTGTATACTTTAAAGTTCAAGCAATTGATGCAAACGGAAATTATGTTATATCTGTAAATAATGCAGATACAACACAAGTTATGGAATGGTATACAGTAAATCCAAAAACAGGAGAATTTTCAAATTAATTAATATATTCTATGTGAAAGGAATGAATATTTTTATGGAAGAAAAAGAAGAAAATTTAAATTTTGAAACTGCAATGAAACAATTAGAAGAAATTGCAAATCAATTAGAAAAAAATGATTTAGATTTAGATAAAGCAGTTGAAAAATTTGAAGAAGGTATGAAATTGTCAAAAAAATGTAATGAAATTCTTGAAAATGCAGAAAAGAAAATTACTATTTTAATAAATGATGGAAAAGATAATTTTAGCGAAGAAGAGTTTAGTACTAATAAGGAATAATAAAGGGAGATAAAAATGATAAATTTTTTACAACAATACAGGTTTTTAGTTGTTCCAATACTTGTATGGATTGCAATACAATCATTTAAAGTGATGTATGATTTGGCAGTAACTAAAAAATTTAATTTTAAAAGAATAATGGGAGCAGGAGGAATGCCAAGTTCTCATTCTGCAGTTGTAACATCACTTGCAACTATGGTGGGAAAAAACTATGGTACTGATTCTGCAATTTTTGCAATAGCAGTAATTTTTGCATTTATAGTAATGTATGATGCGGCAGGAGTGAGAAGAGCTGCTGGAAAACAAGCTCAGTTATTAAATAAAATAGTAGAAACACCAGGACTAACAGGAGTTCAAGTTACAGAAAAACTAGTGGAAGTTTTGGGACACACACCTACACAAGTAATAGTTGGGGCAACAATTGGAATAATAGTAGGATTATTAGTTTAAAAAATGATATTTTTAATATCATTTTTTTTGCTTTTACTATAAATCCTAGGAAAATTATGAAATAATAAATATAATATTTAATTTTAATATAGATTGTATAGATTTTTTGTGATATATATATATTAAATTGCTATTAGTAAAAGGAGGAGTTTTTTTGGAAGATATTGAAATTGCTAAAAATGCAAAAATGAAGAATATAAAAGAAATTGCTGAAAAAATAAATATTAATGAAGAATATATAGAGCAATATGGTAAATATAAAGCAAAAATAAATTTGGATATATTTAAAAAATTAGAAAATGAAAAAAATGGAAAGTTAGTTTTAGTAACATCTATAAATCCTACGCCACTTGGAGAGGGGAAAACAACAGTAAGTATTGGTCTTACTGATGCATTAAATAAGTGTGAAAAAAGTGCAATTGGAACATTAAGAGAGCCTTCTTTAGGACCGGTATTTGGCGTTAAAGGTGGTGCTGCTGGTGGTGGATTTGCACAAGTAGTTCCGATGGAGGATATTAACTTACATTTTACCGGAGATATTCACGCTATTACATCTGCCAACAATTTGTTATCAGCAATGATTGATAATCATATTTATCATGGAAATGAGCTAAATTTCAAAACTGTAACATGGAAAAGATGTATGGATTTAAATGATAGACAACTAAGAAAAATTAATACAGGACTATCTGGTGAAAAAAATACAAGAGAACGTATTGACGGTTTTGATATTTCTGTTGCATCAGAAATTATGGCTATTGTATGTCTATCAAAAGATTTGAATGATTTAAAACAAAGAATATCAAATATTATAATTGGATATGATATTAATGATAATAAAATAACTGCAAAGGATTTGAAAGCGGAAGGGGCTTTAACAGTATTATTAAAAGATGCTATAAAACCTAATTTGGTACAAACTTTAGAAAATAACCCAGTTATAATTCACGGTGGTCCTTTTGCAAATATTGCACACGGATGTAATAGCATAATTGCTACTAAACTTTGTTTAAAACTTTGTGATTATGTGGTTACTGAAGCTGGATTTGGAGCTGATTTAGGAGCTGAAAAATTTATTGATATAAAATCCAGAATTGCAAATATAAAACCAGATGCTGTTGTATGCGTTGCCACAATAAAGGCTTTAAAATACCATGGAGGAATGGATATTAATGAAATAAAAAATGAAAATTTAGAATGTCTAAAAAAAGGCTCTAAAAATTTATTGAAACATATTGATAATATAAGGAATGTATTTGGTTTGAATGCTATTGTTGCAATTAACAAATTTGATAGTGATTCTAAAAATGAAATTGAATTACTAAAACAAATTTTAAAAGAGAATAATATTGAAATGAGTTTAGTTGAATGTTGGGGAAAAGGCGGAGAAGGAGCTATAGACCTTGCAAATAAAGTAATTGAAATATCAAAAAAAGAATCGAATTTTAAATTTGCATATAATTTGAATGAATCAATAAAACAAAAAATAGAAGATATATGTCTAAAAATATATGGGGCAACAGATGTAAAATATACAGATGTAGCAAATGAAAAAATAGATAAAATTAATAAATTAGGATATGATAATTTACCAATATGTATGTCAAAAACACAGTTTTCTTTTTCAGATAATCCTAAAAATCTTGAATGTACAGAGCCATTTTCAATAACTATAAAGGACATAAATTTAAAAGCAGGTGCAGGATTTATTGTTGTACTTACTGGTAATGTTATAACAATGCCTGGACTTCCAAAAGTTCCATCTGCAGAAAAAATTGATATAGATAAAAATGGACAAATAATTGGTTTATTTTAAAGATGTTGAAAATTGTCATTTCAAAAATATTATAATAAATTAATATGAATAAAAACACCCTGTTTTGGAAATTATATGAACAGACGGGGTGATTTTTTTGAACTTAAAAAAAATAAAAGATAGTTTAACAAAAAGTAAAAAAACAAAAATAATAATTATTACAATAATATGTATTTTTATAATTGTATGTAATTCGATTTTATTTATAAAATATAGTATGGCATTATCTAAATATGGTTCAAGAGGAGAGGAAGTACGTACAATACAAACAAAACTTAAACGATGGGGATATTATTCAGATGGAATAGATGGGATATATGGTACTAAAACAATGAATGCAGTAAAATATTTTCAAAGAAAAAATGGATTAACTGCAGATGGAATAGCTGGAACTCAAACATTAAAAGCAATGGGAATAATGAATAGCTCTTCAACAAGTACAAGCACAAGTGTAAATTCAAGTGACTTAAATTTACTAGCAAGAGTTGTATATGCTGAAGCAAGGGGAGAAGTATATGCAGGACAAGTTGCAATTGCTGCAGTTGTATTAAATAGAGTAAAAAGTAGTTCTTTTCCAAACTCAATAGCAGGTGTAATATATCAATCAGGAGCATTTACAGCAGTATCAGACGGACAAATAAATTTAACACCAAACGAAACAGCAAAAAAAGCTGCGCAAGATGCATTAAATGGATGGGATCCAACATACGGATGTATATACTATTTTAATCCCAACACAGCAACTAACGCCTGGATATGGTCAAGGCCACATGTAATAACAATAGGAAAACATCGTTTTTGTAAATAAATGAATATGTGGAGCAAGCTATAAGTGAAATTGTGTCAATCAGAACCGTCCCCATTGACAGAGGTGTGTCAATGGGGACGGTTCTGATTGACACATCAAAAGCAGGTGGTCTTGAAAATCAAGGTCATCTGTTCTTTTTAGACAAAATAAAAATTATATTCTTAAAGTTGACAAATACTTAATATATTGATAATATATGTATGAAAAAATGAGGTGATAAAATGGTATTATATCCTAATTTATTTTGCAAGGATGTAACAGAAATAACAATAGAAATATTAAGAAAAAATAACATAAAAGGACTAATATTAGATGTGGATAATACCTTAATAGATTATCATAGAAATTTAGACCAAAAGATAAAAAAATGGGTTGATAATTTAAAAAAGGAAAACATTAAGTTTTGCATAGTTTCTAATTCAAATAATCACGAAAAAGTTAAAAAGGTATCTGAAGAATTAGATATTCCATATTTTTATTTTGCAAAAAAGCCATTTAAAAGAGGTTTCTTAAAAGCAAAAAATAAAATGAATTTAAACGAAAAAAATGTTGCTGCAGTAGGTGATCAAATTATGACAGATGTTATTGGAGCAAATAGATGTAATATGTTTTCAATATTAGTTGAACCCATAAACGAAAAAGACATATTTATAACAAAAGTAAAAAGACCTATAGAAAGATGCATTATGAATAGATACTTCAAAAAAATGCAGAAAGAGAAGGAATAAAATGTACATAAATGATATAAATATAATTGCATATGTTATAGTTGCATTATTAGGAGCTGTGGCAGGCCAAATATGTGATTTATTAAATTTTATATTGCCAAAACATAAAAAGATATTATCAATAGAAAATACAAAAAAATATTTAAAATCAACTAAACCAAAATATTTACTAATGGTAATACATATTATTATATATTTAGGTATATTATATAGGTATGGAATAAATGATGTAAACACAATAAAATATATGATATTAACCCCAATGATTATATCTGCATTTTACATAGATTATAAAATGCAAATAATTCCAAATAGATTAACTTTAACCATATTTGAAGTTGGATTAATCTTTACATTTATACATGGAATATTTAATTTGAATGTAGCATTAAGTATGTTCCAAGGATTTATAGTTGGAGGGCTAATATTCTTAGCAATAACAATTATTGGAGGATTTATATTTGGTAAAGAAACAATGGGATTTGGAGATGTCAAAATGATTGCTGCATTAGGTTTGTACTTTGGAATGCAGGGAATTATAGCAATATCAATAATATCATTTTTAATAGCAGCTTTATTCAGTATAGTTCTATTAATTATTCAAAAAATTAGACATAGAGACTTAATTGAGTATATAGCCTTTGGTCCATTCATTGTAATTTCAGCATTTATTGTTATGTTTGTTCCAATTGAAACTCTAATAATATTACCATTTGTAATTTTATCATTTGGAAAATATAAAGTATAAAAGTAAAAGAGGGATGTGTATGAATTCTAAAATAAAATGGTTACGAAATAAATTAAACGGATTAAATATGCAAGGTATGATAGTAACAAATCCTGTTAATATAAAATATCTAACCAATATTGAAGCAGAAGGAATTTTGTTAATTACAAGAAAAGAAAATATATTTTTAACAGATAGTAGATATATAGAGCATGTAAATGCAATTTTAACAATTGAAGATGGAATTGTTGCTTATAATATAAAAGATTTAATACTTGATGATTATGAAAATTTCTTTTTATTCTGCGAAAATGTTGGATTTGAAGAATCACATTTAACATATTTAAAATATAAAGAATACATGCATAAATTTAGAATAAATAATTTCGAAGAAACAGAAGGAATTATTGAAAAACAAAGAATGATAAAAGAAGAAGAAGAGCTTGAAAAAATAAAAAAAGCTTGTAGTATTACAGATGATTGTTTTGAACATTTAAAAAGTTTTATAAAAGTTGGAATGTCAGAAAAAGAAATTGCAAATGAAATAGAAAACTTTTTCTTAAAAAATGGGGCAGATGAATTAGCTTTTGATACAATAGTAGCGTCAGGAAAAAATTCATCAATGCCACATGCAGTACCAACAGATAAATTAATTGAACCAGGTGATCCAATTACAATTGATATGGGATGCAAATATAAGGGATATTGCTCTGATATGACTAGAACAATATTTGCAGGTTTTGTTCCTCAATATGTAAAACCAATATATGACTTAGTACTAAAAAATCAAATACAAGTAGCAGAAAATTTAAAAGAAGGAGCAAATATAAAATTAATATCAAAATCAGTTGAAAATGACTTTAAATTAAATGGATTTGATATGCTACATAGCATAGGCCATGGAGTTGGATTAGATATTCACGAATATCCTTTTTTCGGAACACGAGTTGACTTTTTATTAAAGGAAAATATGGTTGTAACAGATGAGCCAGGAATATATATACCAAATAAATTTGGTGTAAGAATAGAAGATACTTTATTAATATCAAAATATTCAGCAATAAGCTTAACAAAATCAGATAAAAATTATGTTATAGTGTAACATAAAAGAAGATAACATAAAAAAATCAATGACAGTATTGATTTTTAAGCTAAAATAGTGTATTATATATAAATATGAAAAAAATTTAAGGAGGAAATTATAATGGCAGAAGTATATATGGCAGGAGATTTTAGAAATGGAACAACATTCGAAATGGACGGAAATGTTTTTAAAGTAGTTGAATTCCAACATGTAAAACCAGGAAAGGGTTCTGCATTTGTTAGAACAAAATTAAAAAATGTAATATCAGGAGCAGTTATTGAAAAAACATTCAATCCATCAGAAAAATATCCTGGAGCAGAAATTGAAAAAAGAGAAATGCAATATCTATACAATGATGAAGATTTATACTATTTTATGGATAATGAAACATATGAGCAAATGCCTTTAAATAAAGAACAATTAGGAGATAGCTTAAAATTCATTAAAGAAAATATGAATGTTAAAATATTATCATATAAAGGAAAAGTTTTTGCAGTAGAACCACCAATGTTTGTTGAACTAGAAGTAACATATACAGAACCTGGATTCTCAGGAAATACAACAACAACATCTGGAAAACCAGCAACATTAGAAAATGGTTATGAAATATCAGTTCCACTATTTGTTAACATAGGAGATGTTATAAAAATAGATACAAGAACTGGTGAATACATGGAAAGAGTTTAATCAGAAAGGAATTTAATATGTCTGAATTAAGTGATAAATATCGTCAAATAATGGACGAAATAGATGCAAAAATTACTGATGAAAAGGAGCTTGAATTTGTCAAAAGTAAATTATCAGAAGTATCAATAATATTTATAGATATTATTGATAGACTAAGTGAAGTTATAAATGAACGAGTTACTGATATAGAAAAAGGGCAAAAAAACATAGAAAATAAATTAGCAAAAGTTCAAAATGTAATTGATGTAATCGAAAAAGACATTTATGATGACGATTTAGAAATCGAAATCGTATGTCCATATTGTAATAACGAATTCATGGCAGAAATAAACGAAAATGAAGATAATGAAATTGAATGTCCAGAATGTCACAATATAATAGAGCTTGATTTAAATGGCGATATAGAAGATGAAATAGGGAATAATGCTGAATGTTTTGGAAATTGCCCATCATGTGGAGGTTGTGGTTTTAAACAACAACATAACAGTGATGACGATGATGAAGACATATAAAATTAAATTTATACCAAATTGATAGAAATATCAATTTGGATTTTTTTTATTAAAATCTTAATAATTTATAAAATCCAAAGGATTTTTATACTCATTATTTTCTCTAACAGCTAGATGTAAATGTGGCCCGGTAGTTGCACCATTTGTTGGATTTCCATTAGAATCATAATATTTATTATCTGCAAATCCATAAACATTTTTAGGACCAACTTGAGCTATTAAATCACCCTGAGAAACATATTGCCCAGGGCATACAATAAAGTTTGGTGAAACATGACAATAAGAAGTGAAAAGATTTCCATTTTGAATAGTTACAGTACATCCACCACCACCATTAAATTTAGCCATAACAACAGTTCCAGACATAATTGCAAAAATATTAGTTCCTGGACTTGCTGGAATATCAATACCTTTATGAAAAGAAGATGCAAATTTAGTAGGAGAATTTCTTTTTCCAAAAGGAGAGCTAATTTTTGTATTACCAGGAACAGGCCAAATAAAACTGCCATTAGTAGATTTTGTAATTTTTAAAGATGAATCAAAATGTTCAAAATCAGAATTAGATGAAATATTTGATGTAGTAAGTGCATCAGAAGATAAAATGGGATAAAAGAATACAATAATAATAATTGAGAAAATAATAATAAAAGAAAAGTAGGATTTTAAAATATTAATATAAATCACGCTCCAATCAAAAAATATATAAAATAAAAGATAGGAAATTTATATTTCCTATCTTTTAAAATTTATTAAAGATTATTTTTTAAAAGCAAAAAATTTGCTAATAAAAAAGTTTAATATAATAACTATAACTGTAATTAGAGTTTTGCTTATTAATTTTTGAATTCCTAATATATTAAATAACAAGTAAAATCCAATAAGCTCTACGACCATTGTGAAGGCTCTACCTAGCATAAATTTAAAAAATTCAAGTATTTTTTCTTTAAAGCTTTCAGCTCTTGAATTAAATACTAAATCTTTATTTGTAAAATATGCAAATAATACGGCTAGAATAATTGCAATTGCATTAGATATATTTTCTTCCAATTTAAAACATGATGTAATAATAGCAAAAGAGCCAATATTAACAACTGTAGTTAAAACACCAAAAAATATATATAAAACAACTTCTACAGTTAAAAATTTTTTTAATAAATTATTAAATTTTTCAGGGAATATTTTTCCAGATATTTTTAAATTAAAATCAATAAATTTTTGTGTAACATTTTTAATCATTTCCATAAACTCCTTTAAAATACAAATATTTTAACAATATAATAAAAATTATAACATAAAATTTAAAATATAAAATAGTTTTATGGAAAAAATAGAATAAAATTTTTGAAAAAAGTTTGGCAGGGGTACTAAGACTCGAACTCAGACCTGTGGTTTTGGAGACCATCATGCTAACCATTGACACCATACCCCTATATGAAACTTTTATAATACTAGCATACATTTAAATAAAAATCAAGTAATTATTTAAAAATTTATAAGTATTTTTTTTAGTCTGGTTGACAAAATTCAGAAATATAGTATAATAGACATATGCTTAATATAAAGGAGAAATGTTATGTTAGCAAAAATATGGAAGAAATTATTAATGTTTATCTTAATCATTGCATGTTTATTTAATGTAATAACAAAGTTTGTAAAAAAATCATCATTAAAAGATGAGTTACTAACTTCAGCACGTTACGTTCAAAGTTTACAACAAAAATAACTATAAAGGTATTGAAAAGTAAAAAGATATGTGATATTATATTAAACAGTTTTATTTTAATAATTAAAGGAGAGGTGAATATACAATGAAAGAAGGAATACATCCAAACTATCAAGAAGCAACAATCACATGTGCTTGTGGTAATGTAATGAAAACAAATTCAACAAAAAAAGAAATGAAAGTTGATGTTTGCTCAAAATGTCATCCATTCTATACAAACAACTTAAAAGTTGAAAAAACAGGTGGAAGAGCAGAAAAATTCAAAAAGAAATTTGGTATCCAATAAAAAGCGAAATAGAAAAAACTATTTCGTTTTTTTGTTGCCCTTTTATTGCAAATATTTGTTGAAAAAAATCAAAAAGTGTAGTAAAATAGGCTCGTTAAAGAAAAGGAGAATGAAAGTGAATATAGAAAATCAAAAAGAATATATGGAAAAAATAAAAAAGATAAATGAAGGTAAAAATTTAAAATATTCAATTTTTACAATGGGATGCCAATTAAATGAAAATGATTCAGAAAAACTATGTGGAATGCTAGAAGAAATGAATTATTCTAAAACAGAAAATATAAATGAATCTGATTTTATAATATTCAATACTTGTTGTGTAAGAGAAAATGCAGAAGACAAGCTTTTTGGAAAATTAGGAGAAGTTAAAAAATTAAAAGAGCAAAAGGGTACAATAATAGCAATTTGTGGATGTATGATGCAAGAGCAACATATAGTAGATAAAATTAAAAAAAGTTATCATTTTGTAGATATTCTATTTGGAACACATACAATGCATAAATTACCAGAAGATTTATATAATGTAATTTGTAATAAAGAAAAAATACAAGATATATTAGATATTGATGGTGAAATAATAGAAGGACTACCAATTAAAAGAAATGATAAAATAAAAGCATCTGTAACTATAATGAATGGTTGCAATAATTTTTGTACATATTGCATTGTTCCATATGTACGTGGAAGGGAAAGAAGCAGAGATCCACAAGATATAATAAATGAAGTAGAGGAATTAGCAAAAGAAGGGTATAAGGAAATAACTTTATTGGGACAAAATGTTAATTCATATAAGGGAAATGGTAATTTAGGAATAACAAAATTCTCAGAATTATTGAGAGCTGTAAATAAAATATCAGGAATAGAAAGAATAAGATTTATTTCACCACATCCAAAGGATTTTTCAGATGATGTTATTGAAGCAATTAGAGATTGTGAAAAAGTATGTAAAATAATTCATTTACCACTTCAATCTGGAAGTACAGAGGTATTGAAAAAAATGAATAGAAAATATACTAAAGAGCAATATCTAAACTTAGTGGAAAAAATGAAATCAAAAATTCCAAACTTAGAACTATCAACAGATATAATTGTTGGTTTCCCAGGGGAAACAGAAGAGGATTTCGAAGATACTTTAGATGTTGTTGAAAAAGTAAATTTTGAACAAGTATATATGTTCATATATTCAAGAAGAGTAGGAACTCCAGGAGACAAAATGCCAAATCAAATTCCAGATGAAATAAAGCATAAAAGATTTGACAGATTAAAACAATTAGTAGAAATCCAAATAGATCAAAACAACAAAAAATATATAGGAACAAAACAAAAAGTGTTAGTAGAAGGAAAAAGTAAAACAAACGACAAAATACTAACAGGAAGAACAGAAACAAATAAAGTAGTAAATTTCGAAGGATCAGATGAATTAATTGGAAATATAGTAGAATTAAAAATAATATCAGAACATATGTGGTATTTAAAAGGGGAAGTTTTATAAAGTTTATATAAATATACTTTTTTATAAAAATAAACTAAATCGATAAGGAAGGGAAATAAAATGGCAGAATTTTCACCAATGATGCAACATTATTTGGAAACAAAAAAACAATATAAAGATTGCGTATTATTTTACAGACTAGGGGATTTTTACGAGATGTTTTTCGATGATGCAGAAATTGTATCAAGAGAGCTAGAGCTTACTTTAACTGGGAAAGATTGTGGCCAAGAAAAACGTGCGCCAATGAGTGGAATTCCATATCATGCAGCTGATTCATATATTGCAAAATTAATTGAAAAAGGTTATAAGGTTGCTATATGTGAACAAGTAGAAGACCCAAAACAAGCAAAAGGAATTGTTAAAAGAGAAGTAATAAGAGTTGTAACACCAGGAACAGTTATAGAATCGAATTTATTAGAGGAAAAGAAAAATAATTATATAATGGCAATATATAAAAGCGGACTATATTTTGGAATTAGTGTTTGTGATATTTCAACAGGAGAATTTTTAGCTACTCAAATAGTTGAACATAATAATTTTGCGAGATTATTAGACGAGATTTCAAGATATTCACCAGCAGAAATTATTGTAAGTGATATGATGTTCAATAGTAAAACTGAAATTGAAAAAATTAAAGAGCGTTTTGAAACATATATCTCAAAAGAATCAGAAGAATCATTTGATGGTGAATATGAATTATTATCTGGAATGTATAACATAATTGATGATAAAAATGAAAAGATAAAAAATCTTTCTGATAAAAAGTTAGCAATTTATGCAATAAACGCGTTATTAAAATACCTTGAAGATACACAAAAAACAAGCTTAGATCACATAAATACAATAAAAATATATAATACTACACGATATATGGCCCTTGATATTAATGCAAGAAGAAATCTAGAAATTACAGAAAAAATGAGAGATAAAAGCAAAAAAGGAACATTATTATGGGTATTAGATAAAACATCTACATCAATGGGTGGTCGTTTATTAAGAAGATGGTTAAATGATCCGTTAATTGATAGAAAAGAAATTAATGATAGATTAGATGCTGTTGAAGAGCTAAAAGATTCTATAATATTACGTGGTGATGTTATTGAGGCATTAAAAAAGGTTTATGATATAGAAAGATTAGCTGGAAAAATTTCATATGGAAATGCTAATGGAAGAGATATGATTTCACTAAAAAATTCTGTTAAACAATTACCAGAAATTAAAAAAGTTTTATCCACAACAGGTGCAGGATTATTAAAAGAAATCTATGAAAATATAGATACATTAAATGATATATATGAAATAATTGAAAAATCAATAGTTGATGAACCTCCAATAGGTGTAAAAGATGGCGGAATAATAAAAATAGGTTATGATCCAGAAATTGATAAATTGAAACTAGCAACAACAGAAGGTAAAAAATGGATTTTGGAGCTTGAAGCAAAAGAGCGTGAACAAACTGGTATAAAAGGATTAAAAGTTGGATTTAATAAAGTATTTGGATATTTTATCGAAGTTACAAAATCAAACTTATCTATGGTTCCAGATAGATATGTTCGTAAACAAACATTAACAAATTGTGAAAGATATATAACAGAAGAGCTAAAAAATCTAGAAAATCAAATATTAGGTGCTGAAGAGCGTGTTGTTACATTAGAGTATAATGCATTTTGCGAAATTAGATCATCAATAGAAAAGCAAATACAAAGAATTCAAAAAACAGCAACATTAGTATCAACATTAGATGTATTAGTATCATTTGCAACTGTTGCAGAAGATATGAACTATGTAAAACCAGAAGTTGATAATGGTGGAGTAATTGATATAAAAGAGGGAAGACATCCTGTAATTGAAAAAATGATTTCTAATAGCAATTTTGTTCCAAATGATACATATTTAGATGAAGAGGGGAATAGATTATCAATTATAACGGGACCAAATATGGCCGGAAAATCAACATATATGAGACAAGTTGCATTAATAACATTAATGGCACAAGTAGGAAGTTTCGTACCAGCTTCATATGCTAAAATAGGTGTAGTAGACAAAATATTCACACGTGTAGGTGCATCTGATGATTTAAGTATGGGACAAAGTACATTTATGGTTGAAATGATGGAAGTAGCAACAATACTAAAAGAAGCAACTAAAAATAGTTTAGTAATATTGGATGAAATAGGAAGAGGAACATCAACATATGATGGACTATCAATTGCATGGGCAGTTGCAGAATTTATTGCAGACAAAGAAAAATGTGGAGCAAAAACATTATTTGCAACACATTATCATGAATTAACAGAGCTAGAAAATAAAGTAGAAGGTGTAAAAAATTACTCAATAGCAGTAAAAGAAAAAGGTGAAGATATAATTTTCTTAAGAAAAATTGTAGACGGGGGAACAGATGAAAGTTATGGTGTGCATGTAGCACGATTAGCTGGTGTTCCACAAGTTGTAACCAAAAAAGCAAATGAAATATTACAATCATTGGAAAGAAGAAATGTATTAAATAATAAAATAATAGAACAAACACCAAAAAAAGAATCTGCAGATCAAATAAATATGTACAACTATAAAATAGCAGAAGTAGCACACGAAATAGATAGAATAGACTTTAATCAATTAACACCAATAGATGCTTTAAATACGTTAGTAAAAATAAAAGAAAAATTATCTTAAAAAAAAGAAGAAAAATTAAATTTTAATTTTTCTTCTTTTCTTTTTTATGTTAATAAATCATTGGGGTAATGTGTATGTCAATGAGGAACTGTTAAAAGTGTCAATTAGAACCGTCCCCATTGACACCCATTGACAAACTTTTTTAACAAAATTTGAATAAATTTTTTTAATTATCATATACTGATATCAAATTAATTTTTGTATGGAGGTAGGTATATGGAAATAAAGAGAATTTATGAAATTTTAAATAACAAAGAAAAAGTTGAGGTCGAATATAATTCGAGACCTGTATGGATTCAAAATTTAGAAGATTCAGATACAGCAAGAGTAGGGTTTATTGATAATTTTGATGAAATGGAAGTTAATATAAGAGATTTAATAGAAAAATAAAAAATCAACTCTTTTTAGAGTTGATTTTTTATTTTAGAACATTGATGATGGAGATGATAAACACCATTTTCCACCAATTTTATAAACATTTATTGTTGTAGAATTAGAGTCTTTATCGTCTTTACCTTTTATAGTAGCTTTTACAGTTAATTTATAACCAGCTGTAACTTTTGTTTCGCTCTCTTTAGCATCATCATATTTTTTTTCTAATGCATCTTGAACATCTTCTAAGTCATCTTTATCAATTTTTTCTTTGTCTAATACTTTGTATGTAATTTTTATTTTATCACCATATTCTTTTTCTAAAGACTCTTTTAAATCATCCATTGCCTTATCATCACATTTATCTTCTAAATCATCTTGCATAAATTTAGGAAAAGCTTTTAAGAAAGTCTTTGAACTTGCTTTTTCCATACCTGTAAACATATAATCAATTGGCTTTTTATAACTATTGCTACATACTAAAGCGATTATAATAATTACTAATATTACTGCAGCAGCAATTCCTCCAATAATAGCATAAAGTTTTGTGTTGTTCTTCTTTTCTTTTACTTCATTTGTTGTTGGGTTTGAAGTAGTTGTGTTAGCTGTAGTTGTGTTAGCTGTAGTTGTGTCAGTATTTTCAACTTTAACATCCTTTTTTGTTTTTTCTTCAACTGGGGCACCACAATTTGGACAAGCTTTGTCTGTGTCTTTTAATTCTGCACCACAATTTTCACAAAATTTACTCATAATAAATCCTCCTTCAATTTCTAATAAATATATAATATACAAAGAAATATTATTTGTCAATTACTTGACTTAAAAAAAATATAGTTATAAAATATGGGTACTAATCTAACTGCACAAATATCAATAAATAGTGGGATTTTATAAAGTGAAAAAAATGTAAAAAAATGTCATAATAATTTCTTTCTATTTATAGATATTATATTTACTAAAGGAGGAAGATATGATAGAGATTACTTATAATGAAAATAAAATAAAAACACAACCAATAACTGTATTCGAGTTATTTAAAGATAAAATAAAAGAAAAAGGTATAATAGCTTGTAGATTTAATAATGAGGTTGAATCATTAGATTTTAAAATAGAGGAAAACGGAAAAATAGAATTAATAGATATTTCAAATAAAGATGGAATGAGAATATATAGAAGGGGATTAATTTATATTTTATCAAAAGCATTTGAGGAATTATATCCAAATGCAAAAACTGAAATTAACTTTCAATTATCAAATTCAATGCTTTGTGAAGTAATTGATGCTGAAGTAAATGATGAAATGATAGCAAAAATAAATAAAAAATTTAAAGAAATTGTAGAAAAAGATATTCCAATAATAAAAAAAGTAATGACAAAAAAAGAAGCAAAAGAGTTTTATTACAAGGAAAAAAATGAAAAAGGAAGATTACAAATAGAAGATGGTTATAAAGATACAGTGAGTTTATATTACTGTGAAGACTACTACAATTATTTTTATGGAATTTTACCAATATCAACAGGATTTGCAAAAATATACGAAATTATAAAATATCACAATGGAATATTAATAAGATATCCAAATAAAAAAGATATAACAAAATTACCAGTATTTGAAGAAAATAAAAAATTATTAGAAACATTAGATGAGTATGAAAACTTACACGAAACTCTTCACGTACAGACACTATACAAATTAAACAGAATTATAAAAAGAAAAAAAATAAAAGAGTACATATTGCTAGATGAAGCATTACACGAAAAGAAAATGGCAAAAATAGCAGATGATATTGTAAACAGAAAAAAGGTAAAGGTTGTTTTAATAGCAGGACCATCATCATCTGGAAAAACAACATTTGCACACAGACTAGGAATTCAGTTAAGATTAAATGGGCTAAAACCTGTAACAATATCAGTAGACAATTATTTTGTAGAAAGAGAAAATAATCCAAAAGATGAATTTGGAAATTATGACTTTGAATGTATAGAAGCAATAGATACAAAATTATTCAATGAACACATATTAAAACTATTAAATGGTGAAGAAATAGATGTTCCAACATTTGATTTTGAAGTAGGAACAAAAAGATACAATGGTGAAAAAATGAGATTAAAAGATGATCAAATTTTAGTAATCGAAGGAATTCATTGTTTAAACGATAAACTAACAAGTTTAATACCAAAAGACCAAAAATACAAAATTTATATAAGTTGTTTAACTGTTTTAAACCTAGACTTTAACAATAGAATTTCAACAACAGATTCAAGATTAATAAGAAGAATAGTAAGAGACCATCAATTCAGAGGATATAGTGCATTACATACATTAAAAATGTGGGATTCTGTAAATAGAGGAGAAGAAAAAAACATATTCCCATATCAAGAAGAAGCAGACAGTATGTTTAATTCATCACTAATATATGAAATTGCAGTATTAAAAGATTATGCAGTTCCATTATTAAAAGAAATAAATAACACAATGCCAGAATATTCAGAGGCAAAAAAATTACTATCATTACTAGAATATTTTGAATCGGTTCCATCAGAATATGTACCAACAAATTCATTATTAAGAGAATTTATAGGTGGAAGTATATTTTACGAAAAATAAAAAAATTCGATAAAGGACAAAATCTATAAAACTGGGTAGTGCAGAAGATAGTATATTATAAAAATATGATATAATAATTATTTTTAAAGCAACTACATCATAAACAAATAATTATAACAAATATGGAAAGGAATAAATGAAACATGGAAGATAGTTTATTTACAAAAATAGATGAAAGCTTTGTTTGCGAAAATTGTGGAAGAAAAGTAGAAAAACTTGGATATACTTGTAGAAATCATTGTCCATATTGTTTACACTCAAAACATGTAGATGTAAACCCAGGTGACAGAAAGGAAACATGTCATGGAGATTTAGAACCAATAGGTATAGAACTAAATCCTAAAAAAGGATATGTAATAATATTTAAGTGCAAAAAATGTGGAATGATAAGAAAAAATAAAGCTGCCAAAGATGATAATATGGATTTAATTATAAAATTAAGTGCTAATAATGAAATTATTTAGCAGAAAGGAATTGCTTATGAACTTACCAAATAAATTAACTATTTTTAGAATAATATTAGTACCAATAATGGTAATAATACCATTCTTTAATATAGATGGCGAAATGTTTAATATACCAATAACATGGTTATTAATAGATTTAATTTTTATAATAGCTTCAATTACTGATAAACTAGATGGATATTTAGCAAGGTCAAGAAATGAAGTAACAACATTTGGAAAATTCCTAGATCCAATAGCAGATAAAATTCTAGTATTAGCTGCTATGATAATGTTAGTAGAAGCTACAAAATTACCAGCATGGATTCCAATAATTGTTCTATTTAGAGAATTTATAGTATCAGGATACAGACTAATAGCTGTAGAAAAATCAGGAAATGTAATTGCAGCATCTATATGGGGAAAATTAAAAACTGTTACACAAATGTTAGGATTAATTATTGCATTAATTGATGTTAACTCATTTGGAAAATTTTTAGATGGAAGTTTATCTGGAATAAATTTAATCATAAACATTGCAAGTACAATGATGCTATTAATATCAGTAATAGCAACAATCTTTTCAGGCTGGGAATACATAAAAAACGGAAAAGATTTATTATCAGACAAATAGAAAAAAAGAGGGAAAAGGGGATGGCTCTCTTTTCCCATATTTGAGAAAAAGGGACAGATTTTCTTACCCTTTTGTTACCTATTATAATACTAAAATTATTTGAATTGATTATTTTCTTGAGTGAGAATGTGAGAGGAATGAATTTATTATGAATGATATTGAAGCAAAAGAAAGAATTAAAGAGCTTAGAGCTACATTAGAATATCATGCAAAAAAATACTATGATGAAGATAAACCAGAAATAACTGATTATGAATATGACATGATGATGAATGAACTTAAAAGCTTAGAAAAACAATTTCCAGAATTAATTGATAAAGAGTCATTAACTCAAAAAGTTGGTGGACATGTAAAAGAAGGATTTAAACAAGTTGAACACGAAGTTCCTCTTCAAAGCTTGCAAGATGTTTTTTCTTATGATGAATTACGAGATTTTGATGATAGAGTAAAAAAACAATTGCATGATGGTGGGGCAAATTTAAAATATGTTGTAGAAACTAAAATTGATGGTTTATCTATGGCTATTGAATATAAAGATGGAAAATTTGTAAGAGCTGCTACAAGAGGAAATGGTTTAATTGGTGAAGATGTTTCAGCAAATGCCCTAACAATTAAATCTATTCCAAAAGAGCTTAAAGAGCCAATAAATATAATTGTAAGAGGCGAAGTTTTTATAGGTTCAAAAGAATTTGAAAAGCTAAATGAAGAGCGTGAAGTTTTAGGACAATCACTATTTGCAAATGCAAGAAATGCTGCAGCAGGTTCACTTAGACAATTAGATTCAAAAATAACTAAAACAAGACCTTTAGATATATTTATTTTTAATGTTCAAAAACTAGAAAATAATCCATTTAATTCTCATTATGAACAATTGAATTATTTAGATAAACTTGGATTTAATATTAATCCGGTCAGAATTTTATGTAATAATATAGATGAAGCAATTGATGCAATTACAAAAATAGGAGAAGACAGAGAAAATCTTTCTTTTGGAATAGATGGAGCTGTTATCAAAGTAAATAATTTAGATTATCGTGAAGAGCTTGGAACAACTTTTAAAACACCAAGATGGGCAATTGCATATAAATATCCACCGGAGCAAAAGGAAACCTTGTTAAAGGATATAATATGTCAAGTTGGAAGAACTGGAGCAATAACACCAATGGCAATATTAGAGCCAGTAAAAGTTGCAGGTTCTACAATATCAAAAACAACATTGCATAATGAAGATTTTATAAAGGAAAAAGATTTAAAAATAGGTGATAGAGTAATAATTCAAAAAGCTGGAGATGTTATTCCAGAAGTTGTAGAGGCTGTAAAATCAAAAAGAACTGGAGAAGAAAAAGAGTTTATAATGCCAAAAGTATGCCCAGTATGTGGTGCTCCAACAATAAGAGAAGATGGTGAAGCTGTTACAAGATGTACTGGAATTGAATGTAGTGCAAAGGCCTTAAGAAACATTGTACATTTTGCTTCAAAAGAAGGAATGGAAATTGATGGTCTAGGTTATAGCATAATAGAACAATTGTTAGATAAAAAATTAATAAATAATATTGCAGATATTTATAGTTTGAAATTAGAAGATGTTGCATCATTAAAAAAGAATGGAAAAAAATTCGCACAAAATTTAATTGATGCTATTGAAAAAAGTAAAAGCAATGATTTATTTAAATTAATAACAGGACTAGGAATTCGTCATATTGGAGCAAAATCAGCAAAGAATCTAGCTAGAAAATTTAGAACAATGGACAACCTAATGAATGCATCTATAGAAGAGCTAAGTGTACAAAATGATGTAGGAGAAATTACAGCAAAAAGTATATATGAATTTTTTAGAGAAGAGCAATCAATCGATTTAATAAATAAATTAAAACTAGCGGGAGTAAATATGGAATCGTTGGAAGAGGAAAACACTGATAATAGATTTGAAGGAAAAACTTTTGTATTAACAGGTGCTCTTTCAAAATATTCAAGAGATGAAGCTAGTGATATAATTGAAAAATTGGGAGGAAAAACATCTGGTTCAGTTTCTAAAAAAACATCATATGTATTAGCTGGAGAAGATGCAGGAAGCAAATTAACAAAAGCACAAAATTTAGGAGTAACTGTAATTACAGAAGAAGAATTTGAAGAAATGATAAAATAAAAATAGTACAGGAGCTAATATGAATAAAAAATATACATTTGAAGATTTTGAAAATGATTTAGATAATGGATATCAAATATTTTTTACATATGTAAGAAATAGATATGTTGTATTTAAAACAGCAGAAAACTGCTATACACAAAAATTATTATCAGACCATCCGAAAAATCCACAACCAAGAATGCAAATAGTAACTCACAAAAGAATTTTTGAAATGTTTCCATTTATGGAAGATTTTGAATATAAAGTAGGGGAATAATAGTTACAATTCACTGCTAGATATCAATTATATCCACATATTAAATAAAAAGGGGCGATATTTTATGGAATATGATATTGAAGAAGTAAAATCAAATTCAGAAGATAAACAAAAATTTATGGAATATGTAAAGTCAGATGGTTTATTGCTAGAATGGGCCTCACCAGAATTACAAGATGATAAAGAGCTTGTACTAGAAGCGGTAAGATGTGATGGGGGAGCTTTGGAATTTGCAAGTGACAGATTAAAAAATGACAAAGAGGTTTTACTAGATGCAGTTGAAATAAAAGGTTGGGTATTATGCTATGCAAGTGATGAGCTTAGGGCTGATAAGGATGTAGTGCTTAAAGCAGCTAGTAGAGATGGACAAGTATTATATTATGCTAGTCAAAAACTAAGAGATGATAAAGATGTAGTTCTTGCAGCAGTAACCAATAAGGCAATAATATTAAAATATGCTAGTCAAAGACTAAGAGCAGATAAAGACATAGCATTAGCAGCAGTAAAACAAAACAAAAAATCTTTTAGCTACATAGCTGATGAATTAAAAAATGATGAAGATATACAAAATATAATAAATCCACCACAAGAGGGATAATAGTATAAGTATATTGCAATAAAAATTGTTAAAAGTAGTGTAATTAAATTTAAAAAAATATATAGTTAGGAGGTATTTCTTTTATGGAGCATATTTCAAAAGAATTAAATACAAATAATATAGTTTTAAAAAAAGGGAATATAGATGAATTTTCTTTAGTATATGAATATGACTATAAACATTTAAATCGGAGTTTGGTTTGATAAAGTTGAATTTGTAAGAAATTCTAAAGAAGAAATTAAAAAAATGTATAATGATATATTTAAAGATAACAATGCTTTTCATTGGTTAATTTATAAGGAAAATAATCCGGTAGGTATTATTTGTGCAGATAGGGAGCAAGATGAAATAAATGCAATTGAATTGTCATATAGTATACATCCAAATTATTGGAGAATGGGAATTGCCAGTACAGCAGTTGAACTGGTAATGAAATATTTATTTACAGAATGTGGATATAGAAATATTATAGTGTCATACTGCACTGGAAATGAAAAATCAAGAAAATTAATAGAAAAATTAGGATTTAGTTCATATAAAGTAATTAGAAACGCATATGAGAGATATAATAAAAAAGTGGATGCGTATGTTTTTATTTTATCGAGAGAGTATTGGAAAAATAGAAGAAATGCGTTGGAAAATAATGTATAAAACAAGATAAAGGCTCTTTAGTAGAGCCTCTATTTAATTTAAATTTCAATACTAGGATTATATCTTTCAAGCCACATATTAACTTGGCACAAATAAGCCATAAGCTGTGGACCTGTCATAAGTTGCCCAAACCAAGGACGAGTAAATGCTTTACCATCAGTTTCTAAAATTTCTAAGATATAATTTCTATTAAGCAAATTATTAATTGGAGCATTCGAATCATTCATAATTTTAGTAAGCATATCTTTAACAGTAGCTAAATAAGTTGGATTCCAAGTTTTAGGATATGGGCTCTTTTTTCTATCAACAATTTCTTCAGGTAAAAGGTCTTTCATAATATATCTAAGTAATCCTTTTTCACGACCGTGTAAAGCTTTCATCTCCCAAGGAATATTCCATACATATTCAGCTAAACGGTAATCGCAGAAAGGAACTCTAAGTTCAAATCCATTATACATTGCCATTCTATCTGATCTATCTAATAGTGTTTGCATAAACCAATTTAATGTAAGATGTGAAATTCTTCGCTTTTCAGCAGTTTCCATAGAATCTTCATCGAGAATATCAACTTCATTTAAACTTTCTTGATATCTATAGTCAATATAATTTTTTAAATTTACTTTAGATGCAATTTGTGGGTTTAGCAAATTTTGTCTTTCTGTAATAGCAATTGACCAAGGAAAAGTATTACTGTTTAAAGCATCAGCTCTAAAGAACCACGGATAACCACCAAAAATTTCATCAGCACATTCACCAGTTAAAGATACTGTTGCATTTTGTTTTACATTTTTACAAAATAAAAGTAAAGAAGAGTCAACATCAGCCATACCAGGAAAATCGCGGGCAATCATAGCATCTTCAAGAGCAGATGCAAGTTCTGGTGTATCTAAAATAACAGTATGATGATTTGTATTTAGTTTTTCAGACATTAAATTAATGTAGTAATTATCTGAATTGGGCTGAAAATCAGTTTTTACAAAGTTTTTATCGTTATCTACATAATCAACCGAATACGTATTTAAAGGTGAAAGATTATGCTTTTTACAATATTTTGATGCATATAATGTAATTATACTTGAATCAAGACCACCAGATAAAAATGTACATAAAGGAACATCAGAAACAAGTTGCCTACTTATACTGTCTTCAAGTAAAAAACGCACATTATCACAAGTTTTTTCAAGGTTATCAGTATGAACTTTACTTTCAAGCTTCCAATATCTTTCGATATGTAAACCACTTTCATTAAATATTCCAAAATGAGCAGGTTTAATTTCATAAATGTTTTTAAATATACCAAGACCAGCAGTTCGTGCCGGACCAATTCCAAAAAGTTCAGCAATACTTTGTTCATCTAATTTAGCTTCAATACCTGGGTATTTAAATAAAGCCTTTATTTCTGAGGCAAATACAAGTGTATTATTATATATAGTATAAAATAAAGGTTTAACTCCAAAATGGTCTCTAGCTAAAAAAAGCTCATTTTTTTTACTATTCCAAATTGCAAAAGAAAAAATACCATTCAGTTTTTTTACAACATCATATTTCCAAAAAATAAAACTTTTCAAAAGTACTTCAGTATCTGAATATGAATCAAAAGTAAAACCATTTTCTTCAAGTTCAGATCTAAGATCTTTTGTATTGTATAATTGACCATTATAAACAATAGTATAAAGATTACCATCTTTCATTGCACTCATAGGCTGTTTACCACCATCAGGGTCAACAACAATTAATCTTTTATGACCAAGACAAACGTGCTCCTCGTAATAATATCCATCTTCATCAGGACCTCTTTTAGAAATTGATTCATTCATATTATAAATATTAGTTTTAGAAGAAATATTTTCTTTTAAATTAGCAAAACCAACAAAACCACACATAAAATTAACCTCCGTTATTGTATTTTATATGAATAGTATATTCAAAAACTTTTAAAAGTTTACGAATATAAAAAAATGGGGTCAAATAACTGTTGACAAAACTGGAAAAAACTAGTATACTTTTAAAGTGATATTTAAACTGTCAAATTATTAGTATACATATACATAGATACTAATTGGCAAAGGAGGGATAATAATGGCACAACCAAAAAGAAGATGGTCAAAAGCAAGAACTCATTTAAAAAGATCAACATGGACTTTAAAAGCAAGAAATTTAGTAGAATGTCCACATTGTCATGAAATGATGCAACAACACAGAATATGCCCAGCTTGCGGATATTATGATGGAGAAAAAGTTGTAAGCGTAAAAAGCGATAATGAAGAATAAAAAAATCAGCATTAACAATGCTGTTTTTTTTGTGCATATTTGTATGAATTGTGAATTTTTTATGAATTAGCACTCATATGTTGACTTTGCTAAAAAATAGGTATATTATACATCTAGCAATAAAATAAGCTAAAAAATATATAAGAGGTGTATTAAATATGGAAACAAAACAATTTAAAGCAGAGTCAAAAAGACTATTAGATTTAATGATTAATTCAATTTATACAAACAAAGAAATTTTTTTAAGAGAGCTAATATCAAATGCAAGTGATGCAATGGATAAACTATATTATAAATCACTAACAGACAAAAATATCAATATAAATAAAGAAGATTTATTCATAAAAATAACTGCAAACAAAGATGAAAATACATTAACAATACAAGATAAAGGAATTGGAATGAATGCTGAAGAGCTAGAAAATAACTTAGGAACAATAGCTCAAAGCGGCTCATTTGCTTTTAAAAATGAAAATGAGAAAAAAGAAGATGTAAATATAATTGGTCAATTTGGTGTAGGATTTTATTCTGCATTTATGGTAAGCAAAGAAGTTGAAGTTATAAGTAAACCATATGGATCAGAAAAAGCATATATTTGGAAATCAAAAGGTGCAGAGGGTTATTCAATAGAAGAAACAGAAAAAGAAGATTATGGAACAACAATAATTTTACATCTAAAAGATGACATAGAAGATGAAAAGTATACAGATTTTATAGATGAATATAGAATAAAAGGACTAGTAAAAAAATATTCTGATTATATTAGATATCCAATAAAAATGGATGTTGAGAAAAAAGAGCTAAAAGAGGGCTCTAAAGACGAATATGAAACAAAAATAGAAACTGAAACATTAAATAGTATGGTTCCAATATGGAAAAAGAAAAAATCAGATGTAACAGATGAAGAATATAACAGTTTTTATACAACAAAATTTGGTGATTTTGAAAAGCCTGCAAAAATAATAAGAAGCAGTGTAGAAGGTCTACTAAATTATGATATGTTATTATTTATTCCACAACAATTACCATATAATTTTTATACAAAAGAATATGAAAAAGGTCTTGAATTATATTCAAATGGTGTATTAATAATGGAAAAATGTAAAGATCTATTACCAGATTATTTTAGTTTTGTAAAAGGTTTAGTAGATAGTCCAGATTTATCATTAAATATATCAAGAGAAATTTTACAACAAGACAGACAATTAAAAACAATAGCCAAAAATATAGAAAAGAAGATAAAATCAGAGCTTGAAAATATGCTTAATAAAGAGCGTGATCAATATGAAAAATTCTTTAAAACATTTGGAATTCAATTAAAGTTTGGAGTTTATAATGATTTTGGAGTAAATAAAGATAAATTAAAAGATCTATTAATGTTCTATTCATCAACAGAAAAAAAATTAGTTACATTAAAAGAATATGTAATGAGAATGAAAGAAGGACAAGACAAAATATATTATGCATGTGGTGAAACTGTAGATAAAATAGATATGTTACCACAAGTTGAAGGTGTAAAAGATAAAGGTTATGAAATATTATATTTAACAGACGAAATTGATGAATTTGTTTTACAAGTATTAGTAAATTATGAGGAAAAAGAATTTGCAAATGTATCAGCAAATAATCTAGATTTAGATAGTAAAGAAGATAAAGAAAAACTAGAAAAATTAAATGAAGAATGCAAAGATATGTTTAGTGCAATGCAAGAAGCAATTCCAGAAGTTTCAAAAGTATGTTTTACAAATAGACTAAAAGATCACCCAGTATGTTTAACAACAGAAGGTGCAATTTCAGTTGAAATGCAAAAAGTAATAAATGCACTACCAAACAATCAAACTATTCAAGCTAAAACATTACTAGAAATAAACGAAAACCATCCAATAGCACAAAAATTAAAAGAATTATTTAATTCAGACAAAGAAGAACTAAAAAAATATACAAAAGTATTATATGCACAAGCAAAATTAATAGAAGGATTAAATATTGATAACCCAACAGAAATAAGTAATTTGATTTGTGAGATGATAGCTAAATAATTAAAATTAAAATGGTCTAAATTTTAATTCACATTATTCATAGTATTGCATTTTGGCTTAATTTGTAATATAATTGACGAAAATTTTATATTAAAAGGGAGTCGAAAAAATATATGGAAAAAGTAGATTTAAAAAATATATACTTAAAATTCTTTGAAGAGCGTGGACATAAAATAATACCAAGTGCACCGGTAATTCCAGAAAATGATCCAACTTGTTTATTTAATACAGCAGGTATGCAACCATTAGTACCATACTTAAAAGGAGAGCCTCATCCAGAAGGAACACGTTTAACAGATGTTCAAAAATGTTTTAGAACAAACGATTTAGATGAAGTTGGAGATAAAACACATCATACATTTTTTGAAATGCTAGGAAATTGGTCTTTAGGAGATTACTTCAAAAAAGAATCAATAACGTGGAGTTTCGAATTATTAACAAAATACTTAAAAATACCAGTTGAAAAATTATCTGTAACTGTATTTAAAGGAAACGATATAGTACCAGCAGATAATGAATCAGCAGATTTATGGAAATCATTAGGAATTCCAGAAAACAGAATCGCATTTTTAGGAGAAGATGATAACTGGTGGCCAAATATGGAACTTACAGGACCTTGCGGACCAGATACTGAAATATTCTATTGGAGAAGTGATGAAGAAGTTCCATCTGATTTTGATCCAGAAAATGATAATTGGGTAGAAATATGGAACAATGTATTTATGCAATACAATCATAAACCAGACGGAACATTTGAACCATTAAAAAATAAAAATGTTGATACTGGAATGGGTGTTGAAAGAGTTGTTGCAGTACTTGAAGGACAAACAGATAACTATAGATCATCAATATGGACAGATTTAATTAAAAAAATAGAGGAAGTTTCTGGAAAAAATTATGATGATGAAAAATATACAAGAAGCATGAGAATTATAGCAGATCACATAAGAGCTATTGTAATATTAAGTGGTGATGATGCAGGAATAAAACCTTCGAATACAGACCAAGGTTACATATTAAGAAGATTAATAAGAAGAATGATTCGTTATGCTAAAAAATTAGATATAGATATAAACAGCAATTGGGAACAAGAGCTTGCAAAAGTTGTAATTGATGAATATAAGCCATATTACAAAGAGCTTGAAAGAAACGAAAATTCTATATTAGAAGTTTTAGCTAATGAAAAAAATAAATTTAATAAAACATTAGAAAAAGGTTTACGTGAATTTGAAAAATTAACAAGAAATATAGAAGGAACAGAAATATCAAAAGATATTGCATTTAAATTATATGATACATATGGATTTCCAATTGAACTTACAGAAGAGCTTGCTAAAGAGCAAGGTTTAACTGTAGATATAGAAGGATTTAAAAAGAAATTTGAAGAGCATCAAGCATTATCAAGAAAAGGTGCAGAGCAAAAATTCAAAGGTGGACTTGCTTCAACAGGAGAAATGGAAACAAAATACCACACAGCAACACATTTATTAAATGCTGCATTAAAGAAAGTACTAGGAAGCCATGTACACCAAAAAGGAAGCAATATAACTGCAGAAAGAATGAGATTTGATTTTTCACATGATAGCAAAATGACACAAGAAGAAAAACAACAAACAGAAGACCTAGTAAATGAATACATAAAAATGGCAATTCCAGTAGAAAAATTAGAAATGCCAAAAGAAGAAGCAATAAAAATGGGGGCAGAATGTGAATTTATAGAAAGATATCCAGATATAGT
The DNA here is from genome assembly GCA_000434335.1 of Clostridium sp. CAG:492. Lineage (GTDB taxonomy): Bacteria > Bacillota > Clostridia > TANB77 > CAG-508 > CAG-492. Next base: position 5,181 of record FR878245.1, on the reverse strand, counting down.
AACTGTATACAAAATAGGAGATGTATCAACAGAAATATGCGGAGGACCTCATGTAAGCAATACATCAGAGCTAGGAAAATTCAAAATAAAAAAAGAAGAATCAAGCTCAGCAGGAGTAAGAAGAATAAAAGCAGTTTTAATAGAAGAATAAAAAGAAAACAACATATTCAAAAAAATGGATATGTTGTTTTTTACCCAAAAAGTAAATAAAAAATAAATTGGCGTAGAAAAAAATATGTCAATATGTTATAATAAAAAAGTAAATGAAATTAGATGAAAGAAGGAAGTAATATGAGTGATTGTATTTTTTGTAAAATAGCAAATGGAGAAATTCCATCAACAATAGTATATGAAGATGAAAATGTAACAGCCTTTAAAGATTTGAATCCACAGGCACCAATTCATATTTTGGTTGTTCCTAAAAAACATTATGATAATGTTTTAGATGTTGAAGAAAATGATAATATAATATCAAAAATATATGAAGCAATAAATAAAATAGCAAAAAAAGAAGGCTTTGCTAAAGAAGGATTTAGAGTAATAAATAATTGTGGAGAAAATGCTGGTCAAACAGTTATGCATATGCATTTTCATATAATAGCAGGTAAAAAACTAGGAGAAGGAATTGTATAAAAAATATCAGAGGTTTATAGGTGACCAAATAAAAACCTAAATATAAGTACAAGGATTGATAGTAAATATGAAAAAAAGCGCATATGATACTTTTTTGAGTGTACTTCTTGCAATATTAATAATAGGAGTCATAGGAACTGCTGGATATTTATGTTACAAATATTATGAAAAATATAGATTAAATTCAGATTCAGATCAGTTTTTAAATAATTTTGATCAAGCAGTTAATACATCAAATTATGATGAATCATTATATACAGATGAGGAAGAAAATAATGCTATAAAGGAACAAACTTCGTCTGGTAATGGAGTTAGAGGAATATCAAGCAATGCCTTAAAATATAAAGGTTATAGTGTGGCAGGAAAATTAGAAATGCCAACTGTAAATTTACAATATCCTGTATTAGATCAAATGACAGATGCCAATGCTATAGAAGTATCTGTTGCAATACAGTATGGAGTTGGATTAAATAATGTGGGAAATACTGTTATAATAGGACATAACTATAGAAGCGGATTATTTTTTGGAAGTAATAAAAATCTTCAGATAGGGGATGATATATATATAACAGACTGGGCAACAGGAACAAGGCGAAAATATGTTATATATAATAAATATTCAACTAATGAATCAGACACATCGTTTTATCAAAGAAATACTAATGGAAAAAGAGAAGTATCACTAGTTACGTGTCAAAAAAATAATGCATATAGATTGGTTGTTTTGGCACGTGAATCAGAATGATATATGAGAAAGATGAATTAAAATTTTTTTAATACCCAAAGTATTTTATACCATTTAAGTATTTAGAAAAAAATTTAGTTCAACTATTGACAAATAAAAAATTAAATAGTAAAATAATAACTGCATTGATTTGGAGATGCAAGATGGTGGATGTAGCGTAGTTGGTTAACGCGTCAGTTTGTGGCACTGAAGACCGTGGGTTCGAGTCCCATCTTCCACCCCATAAATTTATTGCAAAAAATATATATTGGGCTATAGCCAAGCGGTAAGGCATCAGACTTTGACTCTGACATGCGCTAGTTCGAATCTAGCTAGCCCAACCAAAGTAGGGAAAAACAAACTTTTACGTCTTTCTATTGAGACTGTAAGGGTTTGTTTTTTTTGTGGCATCAAATGTGAATTAATGAAATATATTTTTTTCACTATACTATTTAAATTATAAAATTTTGGTTATATAATATTTTATAAAAAGAACAGGATATATAGAAAAAATTAAAAAAGATATTATATTAGATTTAGATAAAACTTTATAAAATAGTGCAAGAGAGGACACAAAAAATGGATAAAAGTATAAAAAATGGAATAATAGGTTTTGTAGTTGGAGATGTTTTAGGAGTTCCAGTTGAATTTATGACAAGAGAAAAATTAAGAAAAAATCCAGTTGTAGATTTAAGAGCATATGGAACACATAACCAACCATTAGGAAGTTGGTCAGATGATACTTCAATGACATTAGCAACAATGGACTCCATAATACATAAAGAAGAAATTGATACAACTGATATAGGAAATAGATTTTTAAATTGGTATAGAAAAAATGAATATACACCACTTGGAAAAGTATTTGATATAGGAAGAACAACTATACAAGCATTAGCAAAATATGAATTAAAATTAGATGAAGCAAAGAATTGTGGAGAAGAAGGTGAATATAGTAATGGAAATGGATTATTAATGAGAATGATACCAATTGCATACTATATTTATTATAAAAAGATTAAAGATGATAAAGAAATTTATAATATAGTAAAAGATGTATCATTAATAACACATAGACACGAAGTAAGTATTTTAGGTTGCTACATTTATGTTTCATTTATTCTAGGACTATTAAATGGATTAGAAAAAAAGCAGATATATAATAATACTAAAAAAATGAATTATAACTATTTTTCAAAAGATAGTTTAAAAAGATATGATAGAATTTTAAAAGATGATATTACAGCTTTAAATTTAGATAATATAAGTTCAGATGGTTATATAGTTAGCACTTTAGAATGTGTTTTATATATGTTTTTGAAATCTAATGATTATAATACAACTATTTTAGAGGGGGGTTAATCTAGGAAATGATACTGACACAATAGGTAGTTGTTTAGGTGGACTATTAGGACTCTACTATGGTTTAGATAGTATAGAAGAAAGTTGGAGAAAAAACATAATAAAGTATGATTATATTATAGATTTATGTAACAAATTTGAAAATATTATTTTAGGGGAAAAAGCATAATATTATAAATATATACTAATAAATCAAAAAGCAATAAAAAGATTAGCAAAGTATAAATAGGGAAGTTATAACGTTAACTTGTTAATAAAAGAGCAACATGAGAATATTGCGAAGAAGTAAAAAAATTTGAAAATGAGTTTAGCTAAAGAGATGAAAAAAGAAAAAATGGGACTAAAAAACAAAGATTGCAAAAACATACCGAAAGATTATATTGAAAATAAAATTTATGCAAAAAATATAGAAAAGATTATGTCATTATTGTAAAATTGAAATGTAGGCATTTAAGGAAGCAATTTTATAATGTACTATAAATAATAATGAAAAATGGAGGAGTGATGGTAATGAAAAAAAGTACAATAACTGAAGATGAGAAAAAAAATGGTGGAATGGAAATTTATTTGAAAAGGATTTAATGGAGCTAGCTATAGAAAAGGCTTATAGAGATTTACAGAGAACAATGAGGGGATTTTCTAAGTCAGGAGAATCAAAAAAGAATGAAGGTAAAAAACAAGAGGTGGCTTTAAGAGATGAAATTAAAAAAAATGCTAGAGAGTGTATAAGCGCGAAAATTAAAAATATGATTGATTGTAATATTACAGAACAGACTACTTTTGATAAATTACATGAAGATGCTTGTGAAGCACTAATAGAAGAATTTAAGAAAAATGAATATGAAGGTTTTACAATTGGACAAGCTCAAAAGTGGATAAATATGACATTTAAATATCTAAATTTATTGGATTACAACGGTATTGAAAAAATATATGAGTTTTGTCATATTCCAGTAGATAGATATATATTGGAGTATATGTTAGAAAAAAATATAATTGAAAAAGAAAATTTTAAAAAGGCTATTCATTGGAGTAAAATAAAGAAGTACCAAGACTACTTTGAGATTCAAGAAAAATTTAGAGACAACTGTAAAGGTAAAATTCCATTGGATGAAGAATTCAAAATATGGAAAGACAAAAAACGAAAAGATATTAAAAAATAGTAATTTGGAGGTTAGGCAAATAATGAAAAAAATAAATTATATATTGATAATAGTTGCAGTATTAGGAATTGTATTTGCATTTTCTCTTTTTAGTAAGGAAGGTATTGCAATAAATGTGAATTCAAAAAATAAAGATTTAGTTAGTAAATCATTAAATGGAGAAATAGAGAATACGGATGATGTTACTAAAATTATATTAGGTCAAGGGTGGCACTCAGGAGAATTAACCATATATCATTCTTTAGGAAAGACAGAAACATTATATATTACAGAGGGAATGTTTAATTTAGGAGAATTAGAAAAATATATTAGAGAGAATGGATATAATTTAGACAATATAGGTTTTATTTCAATAGGAGTTTCTAGCATAATTCTAATATATTTACTTATTTATATGTATGTAAATAAAAATAAATCATAACAAGAAATTACAATTTGAAAGTGAGATGAAAATTATGAAAAAAAATTTTGTTTTAATACCAACAATTTTATTATTAATGTGGTTTTTTCTTGATATGATTGGTATATCTTTCAACAATACATATTTGGTATCTCGTTCATTTTGTGAAGATGGTGTATTTTTTATTATATATTTAGTATCGTTATTACTATATATATTTAAAGAGAAAATTGGAAAAAATGTATTAACTATTTGGTTAAGTATATGGCTATTTATACAATGCTTGTTTCATTATGGATACCAATTAATTGGACAAACAACAGAATCTAAAATAAATTATTTTAGTGGAAGTATAAAAATATTTAATGTAAATGGTTATTTTCATGATTTATATCATTTTCTTTTGCATATTTTAATATTAATAAGCTTATTTGCTTTGATAATATATATAATCAAAAATAAAAAATATAAAAATAATTAAATACTACAAATTATAATTTGGTGATTTTTTATAGAGAAAAATAAATTATTATAATTATGAAAAATAAATTATTATAATTATGAAAAATACGAATAAAGACAGCTTTTTGCTGTCTTTTAATTATAACTTTCTATATATAAAGCTTTTGCGATATAAGGAGTTATCTCTTTGAATTTGTACCAACCTGAACTTTTACTATCATTTTTTCCACCATTAGGATTAGAAATATAAACCATGTCATTATTATCTGTTGCCAGTAAAGCCATATAATGTGAGCTCGTTGTCCAATTACTATCATTTTTTCCACCATTAGGATTAGAAATATAAACCATATCATTATCATCTGTTGCCAGTAAAACCATATAATGTGAGCTCGTTGTCCAGCGATTATCATGAGGCTGATTCCATACACAAACTA
>FR878244.1:5115-6767 GCA_000434335.1 Clostridium sp. CAG:492 | reverse complement strand
CTTATGTAATAGATTATATAGACTTTAGCGAAATAGTAGATTTTCCCATATTTAATTTCGCAGACATATGTATTGTTGTGGGAGTAATTATAATTGGAATTTCATACTTAAAAAATGAAGGTGGAGAAGTAAATGAAAGAATTAATAGTTGAAAATAATGATAACATAAGATTAGATTCATATATAGCAAATGAAAATTCAGACTTATCAAGAGCTGTTATTCAAAAATTGTTAGAAGAGGGAAATATATTAGTAAATGATGTTATTAAAAAAAGTTCGTATAAAGTAAAAAAAGGTGATGTAATAAAAATTGAAATTCCAGAGCCAAAAGAATCAAAAATAGAAGCACAAGATATTCCAATTGAAATTGTATATGAAGATAATGACATTATTGTTGTAAATAAACCAAAGGGATTAGTTGTTCATCCAGCAAATGGGAATGAAGATGGAACATTAGTAAATGCAATAATGAATATATGTAAAGATTCTTTATCTGGAATTGGAGGAGAAAAACGTCCTGGAATTGTACATAGATTAGATAAAGATACATCTGGATTATTAATAGTAGCTAAAAATGATAAAGCACATTTAAAAATGAGTGAACAAATAAAAGATAGAAAAGTAAATAAAAAATATATTGCCTTAGTAAGGGGAATAATAAAAGAAAATGAGGCAACAATTAATATGCCTATTGCTAGAAATAAAAAAGACAGAAAAAAGATGGCTGTAGATAAAGAGGGAAAAGAAGCAATAACTCATTTTAAAGTATTAAAAAGATATGATAAATATACATTACTAGAGGTAAAAATTGATACAGGAAGAACTCATCAAATAAGAGTTCATATGGCCGAAATTGGACATCCTGTTATTGGTGATGAAGTATATTCTAATGGGAAAAATGAATTTAATGTAAAGGGTCAAATGCTTCATGCTAAAAGCTTAGATTTTGAGCATCCAATTACTGGCAAAAAAATGCATTTAGAAGCGGAACTTCCAGATTATTTTAAAAAAGTAATTGATATATGTGAAGAACGATTGAAAAGAGGTGAATAGTTTGGAAGAGATGAGATTGCAAAAATTTATTGCAAATTCAGGAGTATGTTCAAGAAGAAAAGCAGAAGAATATATTTTAGCTGGAAAAGTAAAAGTAAATGGTAAAATTGTAACTGAACTTGGTACAAAAGTTGATCCACAAAAAGATGAAGTTATTTTTAATAATAAAAAAATAGAGCAAAATAGTGAATATGAATATATTTTGATAAATAAACCAGTTGGATATGTAACTACCGTAAAAGATCAATTTGATAGACCAATTGTATTAGATTTAATAAAAGGTAACAAAACCAAAGTATTACCAGTTGGAAGATTAGATATGTACACATCTGGTGCACTAATTCTTACTAATGATGGAGATTTTATAAATAAAGTTACACATCCCAAAAATGAAATTGAAAAAACATATAATGCAACTGTTAGAGGTATTGTTGATGAAAATGATGTTGAAAAATTAAGAAATGGTGTAAAAATAGATGATGAATATATTACAGGAAAAGCAAAAGTAAGAATATTAAAAATAGATAAGAAAAAAAATATTTCTAGATTGGAAATTATAATACACGAAGGAAAAAATAGGGAAGTAAGAAAAATGTGTG
>FR878244.1:2604-5067 GCA_000434335.1 Clostridium sp. CAG:492 | reverse complement strand
AGTTATTGCATTACATAGAGCAAAAATTGCAAATATTGATGTTAAAAATCTAAAAATAGGTCAATGGAGATTTTTAACAAAAGAAGAGATAAAAACTATTGTAAATCAATAAATTTAATTATATAATAAACACAATACATAAGATAAAGGAGATAGTAAAAATGAAATATCAAAAATTCATCCCAGAAGGATGGTTTAAAAAACAAAGAACAATAAATAGTAATATGTTAGATAATGCTATAAGAACACAAGAAATATTAGAAGCAAAGGTAACTGAATGTGATGAAAATTATAATTTACTTTTAGACTTTGGTGAAAATAAAAAAGGAATAATAAACAAAAATGAAATTGAACTAATAGGAAAAAATGATAAAACAAATATTAGTACAAGTAAAGTAAACAAGTATGTTCAATTTAAAGTAAAGGGAATAGATGAATCTAATAATTACATACTATCACGAAAAGATGTAGAACAAGATGCTATAAAATGGCTAAAAAATGATGTAAAAGAAGGTAATGTTTTAAAGGGCATTGTTAAAAGTATACAACCATATGGTGCATTTGTAGAAATTGGCGGAGGCGTTGTTGGACTTGTACATATTGAAGATATGTCAGTTGCAAGAATAAAAAGTCCTAAAGAAAGATTACATATTGGACAAAAGATAAATATTATGGTAAAATCAATAGATAAAGAGCATGGCAAAATAATATTAACATACAAAGAGCTTTTAGGAACATGGGAAGAAAATATTCAAGACATAAAAGTTGGAACAACAATAGTTGGAAAAGCAAGAGAAGTGGAAAAATCAAAAAATGGAATTTTCATAGAGCTAAAGCCAAACCTAGTTGGACTAGCTGAATATAAAGATGGAATTGAATATGGACAAAATGTTAATGTTTATGTCAAAAAAATAATACCAGAGAAGAAAAAAATAAAATTAATAATTGTTTAAATATTTTTATAGGAGGTAAAATACTGTGGTTGAAGATAACGAAATAAAAGCTGTGACATCACCATTTGCAATTAGGGAAGGTGAAATAAAAGTATTTGATGGTAAGGATGGATATGTTTCTATGAATCAAATTATTCAAAGAATAAACTTGGGACATATAAACGATTTACATTTTAAGGTACTATCATTAGTAAACGAATTTGAATTTATTACTTCAAGACAATTATTTCAATTATTAGAAATAAATGGTTTTGAAATAAAATCTCAAGATAAATTAAATGGGAAATTAGATCAATTAGTAAAAGCAAAAATATTAACAAGATATTATTTTAATTCAGATGATGGTAAAGGAATTTATAGAATTTATTGTCTTGAAAAAATGGGAAAATATTTACTTAATTCAAGAGGAGAAGAATGTAAATGGCAACCAACAGACAATACAAAACCAGTTGCAATGATAAAAAAGAGATTAGCAGGAAATCAGGTAATAATAGCATATTTAAGAAAAGTAAAAGCATTTGATAGTTATACACCAAAGCCATCAATTACTGCTAAAATGGCAGGAAAAACATTCAAAGCAACAGGTGGAGCAATAAAATTAACAAAAAATGATAAATCAATAGATTTCGTATTCGAAGTTGTAAGAAGAGAAGATGACTGGCAAAAAAAATTGATTGATAAAATGAAATTTTATAAAGATTTTTATGATAATTTTGTTCCAATGGATTCTGGTTTCAGAAGTTTACCTCAATTAATAATTGTTTGTGAAGATGATAAACATATGGCTGAAACATTTAAAACAATAGTAATGAATGATTTATTAATAGACAAAATTAAATTATACTTTACAACTGATTTAAGACAAAATGATGAAAACTTAGATGAATCATTAACTGAATTTGTATTAAATGAAGAAACTGGAAAATACAAAATTAAAAATACAAAAATAAAATTATTAGATTAATAATAAAAAGGGCTACAAAATAATTGTTAGCCTTTTTTTATTGGTTATGGTATTAATAAAATATTAAATTTGTTATATATGAGCAGGGAAGATAAGTTACAATCTTTTGAATATAAAAAACATCTTTATTAAAAATTAATAAAGATGTTTTTGTTTTTAATTATTATTTTTTTTATTCTTCTTATTTGTTGGTGAGATTATTGCATCACCTTCATCAGCATTGTCAAATATTGAATCAAAATTACTTGAACGAATTGGATCTAATTCTTCTTCAGAATCATCGTCATTTACAAATGTAGGTATAACATTTTTCTTTATTTTCTTTTTTGCTGACTCTGGATTATCATCAGACATTCCATTAGTAAACTTCGCAAAGTTTAAATTTGTTACAGGTTGTTTTTCATTATATTTGGCTTCAATAAAATTCAATGAACCAATACCAACACTGCTCTTTCCTCCTGAATCACGTACTTTGTAAATACATTGTTTAAATTTAATTGTTTGTATTTTTCCAGGTTTATATTTTGCAACTTTTTCATTTTTAAT
>FR878244.1:0-2523 GCA_000434335.1 Clostridium sp. CAG:492 | reverse complement strand
AAGCTCCACTTACTTTTTTCGCCAAGTTCTTTAGACCACCAGTCATTATCTTCTGGAACATTATTTCCAAATACAACTTTATGTGCACAGTTAGCAATAATTGTTTTTCTATATTTATTATTTTTTGCATTTAGTTGATCTAAATTTTGTACAGATATAACAGATCCAACTCTATATTTTCTATATAATGTAAATATTGGTTCTGTAGAATCAGATATAAAATCAGAAAATTCATCAATATATAAGAAATGAGGAATTCTAGTTGATTCTATTCCAGGTCTTCTTAGTACAGCATATTGCATTGATAATAAGAAAAATAATCCAAAAGCTGTATGTGCTGCGGCTCCAAGGTCTCCACGTCGTGTGCATAATAGTGTAAATTCACCATTAGCTAAAGCTGAGTCAAAGTTTAAGTTGTCTGTTCTCTTACATAATATATTCCTAATACCAGGATATCTTAATAAATTATCAAGTTGTGTTGTTGCAGAAGATACATATTTTTCTGTATCTTGACGATAGGTACTTTCTTTATAAAAGTTCTTTTTAAAGTATGTTAATAATATATTGAATTTCTTAGATAATTCTTCATCTTTTTCCATTTCTTCGCACATTTTTTGAATTATATCAAAATCATTAAATGCATTTAACATATCTTCTAATGTAGGTAGTTCATCATCATGCATTCTTGGGTACATTACTTTTAATAGTATAGATAAATTTTCAATTGCCTGTGTGGCAAAATTTGCTTGAACTCCTAAATTTAAATCCAGATCAGCTTGATTTGAGCTGTGTAAAGCCTTTAAAACAGTAGATATAATTATAGAGGTTTGTAATGGATTATCATATGAAAATGGATTTAATCCAGGTGAATCATCAGAATTCGGATCAATAAGATTAACATTAACATGATAATTTTTTGCAACTTTTAATATACGAGAAATAGATTCAAAATCAGGTGATATATATGTTAAGCCTAAATCTCTATAAATAATTTTATCATCAGATGTGGCATAAATCAATTTTTTCATACAAGATTTATAACTAGAAACCTTTGATGAATTTGGTGAAATCATATTTAATGAAAAGTTTTTATTTATATAGTCATTATCGTAAGGGCAATTCAAATTAGCAAGTCCTGATTTTAATGCTGCAAAACCAAATTCTTTTGATGTTTTCTTATAAAAATATTTCTTTTCAATATCTCTTGCAATCATTGGTTCAAATATTAAAGATGTTTTTCCAGAGCCAGATACACCAACAACTAACATGGATTCAAAACGCTTATCTTCTGAAATTTTTACACTTTTTCCAGTATTAGTATCAGTACATAGTTTTATTTCACAACTGTATTCGCCGGTAGTTGTCTTTTCTTTATTAGATAAGTTTATACCTGAATAAGAGTAAATTGATTCACAAATATCTGGAGTATCATTTATAGTTGTAATTAACCATTTTATTACAGGGTAGAATGTTGTAAGTGGAAAATAAAGCGAAATACTACGAAAGGCAGGTGCTATTAAGCTTGAAAATTCTGTAGCAATTATAGGATATGATGGTGCTGATAAAAGTAATAGCCAACATCCAGCATTAACCATTTGTGTAACCATTGAAATTATTAGTATATATAAAGCTATTATATACAAATAAAAAAATGATAGCTTTGTTTTTTCCGATTTTGCAAATTTCGAACTACATGAAAATAGGAAAGCAAATATAGGACAACAAAAAGCTAATGCGTATTTTATTGGTCCCCAATATGAACTTCCTATTCCTGTAAATATCATAATTAAAATTTCTGCGATTCTATCTATTGTTAAATATATAGTTAGTAAAGTTAATATAAATGTCAGAAATGTGTTTCTGTCAGTTTTTAATAACTTTAAGAATTTATCAATTATTTTCAAATTTTTCACCACTTTCAAAAATTAAACTATTACTTTTATATTATCCTATAAATTGGGCAAAATTTCAAGTGTTTTGACATAATTTGTTGAGATTTGGATAATAAATGAGAGGAATTATACGTAGGTATATGAATATATTAAAATAAAAAAGGATTTTATATGAAAAATAAAAGTAAAATTTTAAATGGGGTTATCTCGTTAATTATTGCTCAATGTATTGTAAAAATATTGGGGCTAGTGTATAAGCTATATTTGGCAAATAAGCAAGGGTTTGGTGATTGGGGAAATGCAATATATAATTCTGGATATCAAATATATGCTTTGTTACTTACAATATCTTCTATTGGTGTTCCAAATGCGGTGGCAAAATTAATTGCAGAGAAAAATTTTTCTGGAAATAGGGAAGAAGTTGCGAAAATCTTAAAAAGTGCACTGATAATTTTTGCTTGTATTGGTTTAGTTGGAAGTATTTGTTTAGCAGTATTTGCAGATTTTATTTCAAATAATTTACTTAATATTGGAGAAGCTAAATATACAATAATTGCATTGTCGCCAGCAATATTTAATGTGTGTTTAATTTCTGTATATAGAGGTTTTTATAATGGAGTAAATAGGGTAG
>FR878243.1 GCA_000434335.1 Clostridium sp. CAG:492 | reverse complement strand
GTCTCTGTATCCATAAAGTTGTCAAAAAGAACCGTCCCCACTGACACTTAAATTTGTTTTAGATCGTGTATGATTTTAAATTTAGATTTTTCTATCTTTCTTTCTCTATCCATCAATCGTACTTCAAACCCTTTATTTAAAGCTATCTCCAATAAGCCTTCATTATCATCTATAAAAATTGCTTCACCCTTTTTTATATTAAAATCTCCTATCGGATTATCGAAGAAATCTCCATTTTTCTTTACTTGTCCATATATTGAAGATATATATACTTTTGAAAACAAATCATAAATTTGATAATCTTTTAAAGATTTTATAGCATCTGGCCAGTTATCAGATAATAATAGTAATTCGTATTTTTCTGATAATGCTATTAATTCATTTTTTATATTGTCATATGGAGTATATTTATCGCTTTCATATGTTCTATTAAATGCTATTTTTTCAGCTATTTCTTTTTTATAATTTGGATAATTACATTCTTCCAAAATATTATTATAAAATTCAAAAAACATATTGTATTCTTCTTCCATATTCACTATTTTTTTATCTAAAAGTTCCTTATTATTATCAAATGCTTTTTTTAATTGTTCTCTATTCAATTTATTTATATCTACTAATTCTATAAATTTTGGAGTTATGTGCCAATTTCCAGTTGTAGGATATGCTAACACCATTCCAAAATCTAAAACAATATATTTAACCATAATATTCCCTCCTTTATGTACTTATAAATTATTCCTATTTTTAGCTCTTTCTTTTTTCCATAAATATTTCCTTATCATTTTTATCTATCTCGAATTCATTAGAAGATATCCTTATAAGCTCTGTTCCTACTGGATTATTAATATAATTCAAAATATCTGGATCTAACTGATATGCTTGATGTACACTTACTATTGCAATATTTCTATATTCGTTAAGATATTCATCATCTTCATTTCCAGCTAAAAACTGCCAGCCACTATCATTTTCGTTCATTGCTTCATCTCTGCGCATATATCCAATTTTCCAACCTTCTTCTAATACTTTTTTAGAAATATATGCAGTTTGATTTAAAAGTTTCATTCTTTCTTTAGTTGGTTCCATATATTTTTCAGAATCTTTAAATTCAATTATCTTTTCATCGTTTATCTCAATATCTGTATTGATTTTATCTATATTTCCATCCCAAATACTTTTATCATCTGCTTCGTTTTTTAATATTACAGCTAGATTAAATAATTCATTTTCTGCTACTTCTATTGAAGCTTGTATTTCTTTAATAATTTTATTACCTCTATCTCCATAAATATATAATGCTATTCTGCCATCATTATGAAGCAATAACTTTACTGCTCCTAAATTTTGGTCATCATTATAGAACACCATAAAACTAGGTAAATGATCGTTAACATACCAATCAAATTCAGTTCCATTTTTTCCATTCATATAATAAACTGCACCATTTTCTTCTAAATCACTTAATTGTACTTCTGATAAATATTCACTTATGTTTTGTTTAATTATTTGTTTTATCTCATTTAAAATTCTGTTTATAAACTATTCCTCCTTACTATTTTCTGCTTGAACCGTTCATTTTTACACTGTTAATAACCGTCAATTATACAAAATATTATTAAAATTTTGGTCTATTGTCATATTATAACCACAGAGAATAATATTTTTCATTATTATATGTCAATGGGGACGGTTCTTTTTGACAAC
>FR878242.1:4012-4634 GCA_000434335.1 Clostridium sp. CAG:492 | reverse complement strand
AAATAAAACGTTGATATATCAACGTTTTATTTTTTTTATTCAGAATAAGAATTTAGCATTACAATAACTCATAAGTTAACCTAAATATACATAACAACGAACAAAAGTTCTTAAACCCTTGAAAAATCAACAAAAAATTAAAAAAATTTTGAAAAAAGGGTTGCAATTTAAAAATCCTTGTATTACAATTTAATTGAAGTGGTAGAAAGTGGTAAAAAGTGGTATAAAAAGATAGTGAGGTGAGGCCAAGTGTTAATTGGAGAATACGAACATTCACTAGATGCAAAAGGTAGATTAATAATGCCAGCAAAATTACGAACAGATATGGGAGAAAAATTCATTATAACAAAAGGATTAGACGGATGTTTATTTGTATTTTCTCAAAACGAATGGTCTAATTTTGAGAGCAAATTAAAAGAGCTTCCACTTACTAATAAAAATGCAAGAGATTTTGTTAGGTTCTTTCTATCAGGAGCAACAGAATGTGAAATAGACAAACAAGGAAGATTTTTATTAGTTAATACATTAAGAGAATATGCTGAAATTACAAAAGAAGTAATAATAATTGGTGTCGGAACAAGACTAGAAATTTGGAACAAAGAAAAATGGAAAAAATATAATA
>FR878242.1:0-3962 GCA_000434335.1 Clostridium sp. CAG:492 | reverse complement strand
GACACTATAGCAGAAAATATGACTATGCTTGGTATATAATCTTTTTTTAAAGTTTATATAAATTTACAGAAGATAAATTTGAAGAAACAAAAGATAAATAAATTATATACAAAAGATAAAGCTTAGCAGATGTAACAAAAGATTTTAATTAACTAAAGAAAAATATAAGATATACAAAAGTAATATGTATATACAAATGTTAATTTTAAATACTAAAGAACGAAAATTAAGTAATTTAGGCACATAACAGGTTGGTATTTTTTACAATACCAACTGTTATGTTATTAATGAATATTAAATTAGAGGGTGAACATTTGGAATTTAAACATAAACCAGTATTATTAGAAGAATGTATTAATGGCTTAAATATAAAGCCAAATGGAATATATGTTGATGGAACCTTAGGTGGTGCAGGGCATAGCAAGGTAATTTTAGAGCATTTGTCAAATGAAGGAATGCTTATTGGAATTGACCGTGATGAAGAGGCTTTGAAAGCTGCCAAAGAAAAATTAAAAGATTATACAAATGTAAAATATATTCATGGTAATCATGATGATATTGCCAATATTTTACAAGAGCTAAATATAGATAAAGTTGATGGAATTTTATTAGATTTAGGTGTTTCTTCATATCAACTAGATGAAAAGGCACGTGGGTTCAGTTACATTGGAAATAATGAACTTGATATGAGAATGGATAAAACACAAAAACTAACAGCAAAAGATGTTGTAAATAATTATTCAGAAGAAGATTTGGCAAAAATTTTCTTTGAATATGGTGAAGAGCGATTTTCAAAAAATATTGCAAAAAATATTTGCATAGAGCGAGAAAAGAATACTATTGAAACAACAGCTGAGTTAGTTAAAATTATTGAAAATTCAATTCCAAAGTCAAAACAAAAAGATGGTCATCCAGCAAAAAGAACATTTCAAGCTATTAGAATAGAAGTAAATGACGAATTAAAACCTTTATATAATACAGTAATGAATTGTATAAAGTTGTTAAAAGATAAAGGAAGATTGTGCATTATAACATTTCATTCATTAGAAGATAGAGCTGTAAAACAAGCATATGTTGATGCAGAGGGAAAATGTACATGCCCAAAAGAGCTACCATATTGTGTATGTAATTATACTTCATATGGTAAAATTATAAATAAAAAACCAATAATATCTACAAAAGAAGAACTTCAAGTAAATAGTAGAGCACAAAGTGCTAAACTAAGAATTTTTGAAAGAAGAGAGGTGAAAACTTATGGCAAATAGGGTGTATGGTTATCAAGGATATAATAAAGGATATCAATTTGAAACAAGCCCAAAAAAGTTACAACCAGAATATGAACCAAATGAACAAAATAATCCAACAAAAAAAGTAAAAACAAAAACTAAAATAGAAACCGAAAAAGCACCCAAAGTTACTACAGAATATCAAGTAAAAAGGCATAAAGTTTCTAAAGAAGAAGTAAAAAGAAAAGCAACTTTTGTTGCATATATAATATTTGGTTTTGCTGTGTTATTTACCATAAGTTATAGAAATTCAATTATAAATGAAAAATTTAATGAAAAAGAAAGTTTAAAAGCACAATTAACAGATATTCAAAAAGTAAATGAACAACTAGAAGTTAGTGTTGAAAACGAATTAAATTTGACAAGTATTGAAAAACTAGCAAAAGAAAAATTAGGAATGAGTAAATTAAATAATGAACAAAAAATTTATATTAATTTACCTAAAAAAGAATATGTAGAAGTTAACACAAGTGATAATAAGCAAACAAATAGTACAAATATAATTCAAAAAGCTTGTGAAAGCGTAAAAGAATTTTTTAAATAATTGAAAAAATGCATTTAATTAAATTAAGTGCATTTTTTTTGCTCTTTTTAATATGATTTAATAAGTAATAAATTTATTGGAGGGGCTATGAGAAATATTAAAAAAATGAAGAAAAAAATGAAAAAGAATGAAAAATTTAGATTAGTTCAAAAAGTAGGAACAATAACAAGGAAAAAAAGAATGAGAAATATGATATTTGTTGTTCTTATTATAATGTTTGGTTTAGCCTTTAGAATTGGTTGGATTCAATTTAAAATGGGAAATAAATTACAACATATGGCACATTTGCAACAAACATTGGAGCGTGAGTTTAATCCAAAAAGGGGAACTATTTATGATGCAACTGGCGAAAAAATTTTAGCTGTAAGTGCATCTGTTGAAAGTATTACAGTAAATCCTGTAAATATTTCAAGTGAAAATAAGGAAAAGGTGGCACGAAAATTAAGTGAGCTATTTGAATTAGATTACGAAAAAGTTTTGAAAAAGGTTTCAAAAAGAAGCTCTATTGAAACAATTGCAAAAAAAGTAGATAAATCTAAAACAGATGAACTGCGAATATGGCTTGATGAAAATAATATAACTACTGGTGTAAATATAGATGTGGATACAAAAAGGTATTATCCATACAATAGTCTAGCAGCACAGATAATTGGTTTTTGTGGAAGTGATAATCAGGGGTTAATGGGAATTGAAGCCAAGTATGATTCAGAGCTAAAAGGACAAAATGGAAGTATTGTAAAGTTAACAGATGCAAAGGGCGGTAATTTAGATGATGAAGGAGAAGAATATGTTAAAGCAATAAATGGAAATGATTTAATTTTAAGTATTGATGCAACAATACAAGGAATTGCTGAAAAATATTTAGAAGAAGCTTGCATTGACAATGTGTGCACAGATGGTGGAAATATTGTTATAATGGATCCGAATAATGGGGATATTTTAGCTATGGCAGGTTATCCAACATACAATTTAAATGACCCATATGTGCCAATGGATAGCGAAGTTTCTGCAAACTGGGATAAGTTATCTAAAGAAGAAAAAACAGCAGAACAACAAAAAATGTGGAGAAATAAGGCTATATCTGATGCATATGAGCCTGGTTCAACATTTAAGTTAATAACATCTTCAGCATCATTAGAAGAAAAAATAACTGATACAGATAATAGTGGAGAGTTTTGCTGTACTGGTAGTATTACAATTTCTGGAGTAACAATTAAATGCTGGAGATATTATAGACCACACGGTTCAGAGAGCTTAAGGCAAGCATTAATGAATTCTTGTAACCCGGTATTTATAGGTTTAGGTCAAAAATTAGGAGTAAAAACATATTATTCATATTTAAATAAATTTGGATTTTTAAGAAAAACTGGTATAGATTTACAAGGCGAAGGTGGAAGTATATTTTTGGCAGAGGAAAAAGTAGGTCCAGTGGAACTTGGAACAATTGCTTTTGGACAGAGATTTGAGGTAACACCAATACAGATGATAACCGCAGTTTCAAGTATAGCAAATGGTGGAACATATGTAGTTCCACGAGTTGTAAAAGGTATTGTAAATAGTCAAACTGGTGAAGTAAAAAACATAGAGCCACAAAAAAAGGAAACTGTAATTTCAAAAGAAACTTCAGAAAAGGTTTTAAGTATGATGCAAAGTGTTGTAGCTGAGGGAACAGGAAAAAATGCTCAAGTAAAGGGCTACTCAATAGGAGGAAAGACTGGAACTTCAGAAGATGGGGTAAATACAGGAAAATATGTAACATCATTTGTAGGAGTAGCACCAATTTCCAATCCGAAACTTGTTATATTAATAACTTTATATAATCCAACTGGAGAAGGAGGACACCAAGGAGGTGGTGTAGCAGCACCAATAGCTTCACAAGTTCTTGGAGAAGTATTACCATATTTAGAGGTGAAAAAAGATAATGAAACCGAAGAAGATGTAAAAAATAAAGTAGCAGTTCCAAACCTAGAAGGAATGACAATAGGAGAAGCAAAAAAAGTACTAAAAGATTTAAATTTGAATTTAGAATATAATGAGGAAAATACAGAAAATGAAGAAGAAAGAATAATAACAGAACAAGTGCCAGTAAGTGGAGTTGAAGTATTAGAAGAAAGCTCTATTATAGTAAAATA
>FR878241.1 GCA_000434335.1 Clostridium sp. CAG:492 | reverse complement strand
TGAAAAATCAAAAGGTTTACCAGTTTTAATGTATCACTTTTTCTATGACAAAGACTCTCCACCTAAAAAATTAGATGCAAACTATATGGAAATTCATGATTTTGAAGATCAACTAAAATATTTAACTGAAAACAATTACTATTTTCCAACTTGGGAAGAAGTAAAAAATTACATTGATGGAACTTCATGTTTACCTGAGCATAGCATTGTTTTAACTGCTGATGATGGTGATGCAACATTTTTCGATTTAGCAATTCCTATTGTTGAAAAATATAATGTTAAAATTACTTCATTTTTAATAACATCTTGGATAGATGATCAAAATAAATTAAAAAATTATGATTCCAATAAAATAATATTTGAATCACACTCTCATGATATGCATAGAGCTGGAACAGATGGTAAGGGTAGAATTTTGACATTATCATATGACGAAGCTTGTAAAGATGTAAAAACTTCACAATCATTTATTGGAAATGCAACCGTATTTTGTTATCCATTTGGTCACTATAATGATGCTTGTTATAAAATTTTAAAAGATTCAGGATATACACTTGCTTTTACAACAAAATATGGTAGAGTTCGTCCTGGTGATAATTGCTATGCACTTTCACGAATTCGTATGTCTAAAGGTGATAGTTTAAAATCTTTTATATCTAAAGTTGAATAATAATATATTTAAAGTTAACAAGAAACACAATCATAATAAAATGTACC
>FR878240.1:909-1099 GCA_000434335.1 Clostridium sp. CAG:492 | reverse complement strand
TAAAGAAAAAAAGAAAAGATATTTAAAAAATATCTTTTCTTTTTATATTATGGTGAGCCAGGAGGGAGTCGAACCCCCGACACCAGGCTTAGAAGGCCTGTGCTCTATCCAACTGAGCTACTGACCCATAACATAATTAGTATATTATCATATGATTTTGCATTTGTCAATGAAAATAAATAAAAAATTT
>FR878240.1:0-821 GCA_000434335.1 Clostridium sp. CAG:492 | reverse complement strand
GCATATTTTTATATTTTACAAATAATATTAAATATAGAAATTTGAAAGGAGAAATAATTTAATTAGTAAATTTTTGTAATTAAATTATATTATAAATAATGGAAGAAATATTAAGAACATCTTTATTAGGATTATTTTTTGGCACATTTGGAACTACATTAGGAGGAATTATTGGAATTAATTTTAAAAATCCATCCAATAGAATTTTAAGTTTTATACTTTCATTGGCTTCTGGTTTGATGATTGCTGTTGTTTGTTTTGAACTAGTTCCAGAGGCTACAAATATTAGTAATATTCCAATTACAATTTTAGGAATAATTGCTGGTATTGTTATGATGATTTTTTGTGATATTTTTGTAGAAAAAAAGTTTGATAATAAAAAAATAAAAGGTAATAGTTTATTAAAAACAGGTATTGTAGTAAGTATTGGATTAGCAATACATAATATACCAGAAGGATTAGCAATAGGAACAGGTTTTGAAGCATCTATGAAACTCGGATATTCATTAGCAATAGCAATTGCAATACACGATATACCGGAAGGAATATCAATGGCTGCACCAATGAAAAAAGGTGGTTTAAAATCCGGAAAAATACTTTTTTATGTAATATTATCTGGTGTTACAACAGGACTTGGAGCTTTTGTAGGAGCTATAGTTGGGAATATCTCACAAAAAGTAATTGCTGTGTGCTTAGCTCTTGCAGCTGGTGCAATGTTATATATTGTTTCAGGAGAACTCACTCCAGAATATAATAAATTATATAGTGGAAAAATGTCTTCAATTGGAAATATGATTGGATTTATTTTAGGATTTATTGCG
>FR878239.1:2627-2851 GCA_000434335.1 Clostridium sp. CAG:492 | reverse complement strand
TTCTGTTGCAATAATGAAAGAATATGATGTAGACCTAGCTTTACATACTGCAACAAGTATAGAAAATTCAGAAATAGAAAAAATGGATTTAATATTATGTGCAACAAAAAATCATAAGGCACAATTAATATCAAAATACAGTGATGAAAAAGAAAAAATTTTTACAATGAAAGAATATGCAGGACTAGATAATAATGGACAAGATATGGACATATCAGACCCGT
>FR878239.1:632-2428 GCA_000434335.1 Clostridium sp. CAG:492 | reverse complement strand
AATAAACAATGAAAGGATAGATAAAATGCAAGATTTATTAGAAAGTTTAAATGACAAACAAAAAGAAGCTGTACTTGCTACAGATGGACCATGCCTAGTAATAGCTGGTGCAGGAAGTGGAAAAACAAAAGTATTAACACATAAAATTGCATATTTAATGGCAGAAAAATATGTAAAACCTTGGAATATATTAGCAATAACATTTACAAATAAAGCTGCAAACGAAATGAAAGAAAGAGTAAAAAATCTAGTTGGAGATGCAGCAAATGATATGTGGATAGGTACATTTCATTCTATTTGTGTACGTATATTAAGAAAATTTATAGATAGAATTGGATTTGAAAGTTCATTTATAATATTTGATACATCAGATCAAAAAACAGTTGTAAAAGAATGTTTAAAAGAGCTAAAAATTGATGATAAATTATTTACAGATAAATCAGTTTTATATGAAATAAGTAATGCAAAAAATGAAATGTTAGAGCCAATACAATATAAAGCAAAATATATAGGAGATTTTAGAAAAGAAACAATAGCAAGAATTTATGAATTATATCAAAAAAAATTAAAAGAAAATAATGCAATAGATTTTGACGATATAATTAATTTCACAATTAAAATTCTTACGGAAAATCAAGATATATTAGAAATGTATACAGAAAAATTTAAGTATGTTTTAGTTGATGAGTATCAAGATACAAATAAAGCACAATTTACATTAGTAACATTATTAGCATCAAAATACGGAAATATAACAGTTGTAGGTGATAATGACCAAGGTATTTATTCTTTTAGAGGTGCAGATATTACTAATATATTAAATTTTGAAAAAGATTTTCCAGGAACTCAAATTATAAAATTAGAGCAAAATTATAGATGTACAGGTAACATTTTAAAAGCAGCAAATGCTGTAATAAAACATAATGCAGTAAAGTATGATAAAAAATTGTGGACAGAAAATGATGAAGGACATAAACCTTGTATATATTCTGGGGATGATGAATATGATGAAGCTACATATATTATTAAACAAATAAATCATTTAAAAACAGAAGAATATTATAAATATTCAGATTTTGCAGTTTTATATAGAATGAACTCTCAATCAAGAGCTATAGAAGATATTTTAAGAAGAGAAAATATTCCATATAAAATTATTGGAGGATTAAAATTCTATGAAAGAAAAGAAATTAAAGATATAATTGCATATTTAAGATTAATATTTAATACAAATGATAATTTATCTTTAAAAAGAATTATAAATGAGCCTAAAAGAGGTGTGGGAAAAACAAGTTTAGATGCCATACAAGAAGTTGCTGATAGTAATGGAATTTCAATGTATGAAGTTATAAAAAATGCTGCACAATATGGATTAAATAGAGTATTTATAAACACAAGAGAGTTTATAGAGCAAATAGAAAATTTAATAGCAAAAAAAGATGAAATAAAAATTTCTGATTTAATAAAAGAAACATTAAGAACTACAGGATATACACAAGCTTTAAAAAATGAAAATACAATAGAGGCTGAAAGCAGAATTCAAAACTTGGACGAGTTTTTAACAGTAGCAATTGAATTTGAGGATGAATCTGCTGAAAATACCTTAGGTGATTTCCTTGAAGGAATAACTTTAACAACAGATTTAGATAACGCAGATACAAGTGAAGATTCTGTAACACTCATGACACTTCATAGTGCAAAAGGATTAGAGTTCCCAGTTGTATTTTTAGTAGGAATGGAAGAAGGAATATTCCCTGGATATAAATCAATAGGAGAAGAAAAAGAACTTGAGGAAG
>FR878239.1:0-606 GCA_000434335.1 Clostridium sp. CAG:492 | reverse complement strand
GAAGAGCGTAGATTATTTTACGTTGGAATAACAAGAGCAAAGGAATATTTACATTTAACTTGTGCAAAAAGAAGAACAATATTTGGTTCAACAAGTTATAATCAAGTTTCAAGATTTGTAAAAGAAATACCAAAAGAGATATTGGATGGATATGACGAAGTATTAGGTGAAAGAACTAGGGATGATAGCTTTAGAGACAGTGGATACAAATGGGAATATGGAAATTCATCATTTAATAATAGTAGAGTTAAAACATATAATATTGATACATATAAAGTTCCAACAAAAGCAACTGCAACATCAGAAAAAACGACAGGGTTTGCATTTAAAACAGCAGAAAGCTTTTTAAATTCTTTAAATAAAAAACAAAATACTGTAGATATTTCACAATATAAAGAAGGACAAAGAGTATATCATAAAAAATTCGGAGAAGGAACAATTAATAAGTTAGAATCTGAAGGTGATGATTATAAAGTTGATATTAGTTTTGATAAATCTGGAAATAAGAGATTAATGGCTAAGTTTGCAGGATTGCAAATAATAGATTAAGAACAAATACAAAAGTAAAGTTTGCGTAAGCAAAAAAGAGTAAAAAACATTATGAAA
>FR878238.1:4398-8319 GCA_000434335.1 Clostridium sp. CAG:492 | reverse complement strand
AGAAAGAGGGAATGCCCAAACAGAAAAAAGTTCTTTGAGTGAATCAAAGAGCTTTTTTCATTATTAGTAATTATTGAGGTGATTTAAATTTGAAAAAATTACTTGATTGTATAGAATATATAAAAGCAAAAGAAATAGTTGAAATTTTAATAGCTGTAGGTGTACTTGTAGGATTTATAATATTAAGTTCAATATTTGCAAAAATAATAATGAAATGTTTTAAAATAAAATCAGATAAATTTACTAAAAAAACTAAAATATACAAAATATCAAAATTTATATGGATTATTTCAGGCACATATATAAGTTTACTAATATTAGAGCTACCATCAGATTTTATGGCAATTGTAACAAAAATATTTAAGTTAGCTCTTATATATGGTGTAACAAGATTTTGTGCAAATTTAGTAAGACCTAATACAAAGCTATTTACAAAAATAAAAGAAAGTGAAAAAAATACTTCTAATGAGCATACAATGAATTTTGCAGTAAAATTTATAAGAGGAATTATATACGTAATTGGTGCCTTCATATTTATATCTGAACTCGGATATGATTTAAGTGGTCTAATAACAGGATTAGGAATTGGAAGTGTTGTACTAGCCTTAGCTGCTCAAGATTTGGCTAAAAACTTATTTGGAGGATTTGCAATACTTTCAGATAAAACGTTTGTAATTGGAGATACAATAGAGGTAAAAGGTGTATATGGAACAGTAGAAGATATTACATTTAGAACAACTAGAATAAGAAAATTAGATAATACAGTGATAACAATGCCAAATTCAGTATTAGCTGACTCTGATATAATAAATTGGAACAAAATACAAAAAAGAAGATATGAATGTGATTTAAAAGTATCATTGCAAATGTCCCAAAAACAAATAAATGATATTATAAAAAAGTTGGCTTTTGAATTACAAAAAAATAAAGATATTATAAAAAATTCTATAAGAGTATATTTTAGTGATATTGAAAAAGACGGTTATAATATAAAAATATATTTATATACAAACATAATAGATTATGATGAATATATAGAATTTGTAAATAATGTAAATTCACAAATATTAGCATTATTAGAGCACGAAAATGTAAAATTAATATATCCAACAATTCAAATCGAAAGATAACAAATTAAATGAAAAAATATTGGTAGGAGATAGATGTAAAAATGTTAAATCAATTTTCAAGAACAGAATTATTAGTAGGAAAAGATGGAATAGAAAATTTAAACAAAGCCAAAGTTGCAATATTTGGAATAGGAGGAGTTGGATCTTTTGTTGCAGAAGGATTAGTAAGAGCAGGTGTTGAACATTTTATATTAGTAGATGATGATAAAATATGTTTGACAAATTTAAATAGACAAATTCACGCAACAAGAAAAACAATTGGAAAATACAAAGTTGACGTGATGAAAGAAAGAATATTAGAAATCAATCCAAAAGCAGAAGTTGAAACATATAAAGAATTTTATATGCCTGATTCTGATCACAGTATTTTAGATGAAAGTGTTGATTATATAGTAGATGCAATAGATACTGTAACAGGCAAAATAGAGCTTGTAATGAATGCTGAAAAATTAAATATACCAATAATATCTGCGATGGGATCTGGTAATAAATTAGACCCAACAAAATTTGAAGTAACAGATATATACAAAACAAGCATATGTCCACTTGCAAAAGTAATGAGAAAAGAGCTAAGAGCAAGAGGGGTAAAAAAACTAAAAGTTGTGTATTCAAAAGAAGAGCCATTAAAACCATATGAAGGAATAGAAAATAGTTGTAAAAATAACTGTATATGTCCTCCAGGAACAAAAAGAAAATGCACAATAAGAAATCAAATACCAGGAAGTATATCATTTGTGCCATCAGTTGTGGGAATGATAATTGCAGGAGAAGTTGTAAAAGATATATTGAAAAAATAAATAATTGAATAAGATATGTGGTAAAATTAAGAATGTGAATACTGGATAAAAATTTAATCTGATTTTTTATTCAGCATTCACATTTTTATATTAAATATTTATCAGAGAAATGATATGCTTACTAAGAGAAAGTATGTATAAATGTTAAAAAGTAGATTTAATTCAAAATAATAGTTTAAAATAATTGTAATTGTACTTTTATTTTATATATGTAATATGCTATAATCAAATAAGTTTTAGTACATAATATATGTAATTGTATGGAGGAATAAAATGAGTGTAAGAGATTTACCAACGAAAAATAATTTAATAAAATTACAAGCTTTTATAAAACAATCAAAACAAGGGCACAAATTATTAGAGCAGAAAAAACTTATATTAACCAGAGAACTTGATAAATATAAGCAAAAAGAAAAAGCTTTAAAAGAGCAAGGAAAAAATATTGTAAAAGAAGCGGAAAATTCATTAAAATTATCTAATGTTGATATAGGAATTGAAGCAATGATGGATATATCTGAAACAGTAAAAGAAGATGACAATTCTATAGATATAAAATACAAAACAATAATGGGTGTGGAAATTCCATCAATTATATCACAAGAAAAAGCAATAGCTCCAACATATGGATTATATAGTACAACATCAAATGTAGATGAAACCATAACAAAATTTAATGATGTGAAAAAATATATAATTGAACTTGCAGAAATTGAAAATATAATTTTTAGACTAGAAAAAAGCATAGAAAAAGTTCAAAGAAGAGCAAATGCACTAAAAGAAATAATAATTCCAAGAGACGAAAAGATAGCAAAAAAAATAGAGGATATCTTGGACGAAACAGATATGGAAGAATTTGCAAGATTAAAAATGATAAAAAAGGATAAAGCATAAATTAAAGAAACATTAACTACAAACCACCTAGGAATAATAATTCTTAGGTGATTTTTTATACCTAAGTAACATAATATACCTATTGACAAGAAAAACAAAAAAATGTATAATAATAAACAGTTATTACCAAAATAATTGGTAAACAAAGAGATTTAAATTTATATTTAATATTTGGAAAAACAAATATTAATAATGTAATAAAATGTAGTTCGGAAAAAATTTAATATAAAAGTAAATTGTATATAATAAGAAATTGAGCGTTTAAATTAAAAGGTGTGTAAAATTTAATTAAAGAGAAAATGAAAAATTATATGTATATAAAACAGAAATAAAGATTGTTAAAAGCAATCTTTATAATTAGTGCAATTTACTTATATTAAAATAAAGCATTATAATAATGCAATTAAAAGATTAACTATAAAATTATTATAGTATTTTTAAGCGAATATAGATTTAAATAAAAATAATATAAGTAAGGAGTGAAATTTTTATAATGACAAAAGAAGGAAATCAAAACGAAAATAAAGCAGAAAAAAAATTAAAAAAAGAAGTTAAAGAAACAAAAGTAAACAAAAGAACAAAAGAAATAGTTGAAGTTAGCTCTGAAAAAAATTTAGATAACACAGCTAAAAAAAGCAAGAAGAGATTTTTTGAAAAAGGTGATAAGAAACCTCAAAAAAGAAGAGCTGTAGAAACTGAGGAAAAATCACAGTCAAAACCAAAAAGAACAACAAAAAGAAGATCAGAAATAAAAGTAGATTCAGAATATGACTTTGGATTCAAAAAAGGAAAATTAAAAATAATTCCTTTAGGAGGTCTTGAAGAAATAGGAAAAAACATAACTGTTTTTGAATATGAAGATGAAATGATTTTAGTAGATTGTGGACTTGAATTCCCAGAAGATAATATGCTAGGTGTTGATATGGTAATACCAGATGTTACATACCTAGAAAGAAATCAAGATAAACTAAAAGGTTTAGTAATAACACATGGACATGAAGACCACATTGGATCTATACCATATGTTTTAAAAAAGGTTGATATGCCAATTTATGCAACAAAATTAGCTTGTGGATTAATAAAAAATAAATTAGAAGAGCAAA
>FR878238.1:0-4368 GCA_000434335.1 Clostridium sp. CAG:492 | reverse complement strand
AGAGCACAAATTAGTTAGAAAAACAAAATTAATAGAAGTAATGCCAGGAGAAACAATTAACTTTGGAAAAATAAGAGTAGAATTTATTCGTAGCTCACACAGTATACCAGATTCAGTAATGCTTGCAATAAAAACACCAGTAGGAACAGTTCTTCATACAGGTGACTTTAAAATAGATTATACACCAATAGATGGCCAAGTAATGGATTTTGGAAGAATTGCTGAGTTAGGAAATCAAGGAATATTAGCATTAATGTCAGATAGTACAAATTCAGAAAGAAAAGGATATACAATGTCTGAAAGTACTGTTGGAGATGTTTTTGAAAAATTATTTCAAAACTGTACTAAAAGAATTGTTGTTGCAACATTTGCATCAAATGTACACAGAGTTCAACAAATTTTGAATTCAGCTGTTAAACATAACAGAAAAGTTGCTGTATGTGGAAGAAGTATGATAAATATGATAGAAACAGCAACAAGTTTAGGATATATTCAAGTTCCAGAAAAAACATTTATAGATATTGATATGATTAAAAATTATAATGATGATCAATTAGTAATTATAACAACAGGAAGCCAAGGAGAAGCAATGTCTGCATTAACAAGAATGGCATCAGGAGAGCATAGAAAAGTTGTAATAACACCAAATGATTTAATAATAATATCAGCAACACCAATACCAGGTAATGAAAAATTGGTATCTAAAGTTATCGATGATTTAATGCAAATAGGAGCAGAAGTTGTATATAGTGCATTGGAAGATGTACATGTTTCTGGTCACGCTTGCCAAGAAGAGCAAAAACTAATATTAGCATTAGCAAGACCAAAATACTTTATACCAGTACATGGTGAATATAGACAATTAAAAGCACATGCAGAAACCGCAGAAGAAATGGGAATACCAAAAGAAAATATTTTCATGATGAAAAATGGTAGAATAATAGAAATGAATCAAAATGAAGCAAAACTTGCAGGTGCAGTTCCATCAGGAAAGATATTAGTAGATGGATTAGGTGTTGGCGATGTTGGAAACATAGTATTAAGAGACAGACAACATTTATCTCAAGATGGTTTAATAATTATAGTAATGACAATGGATGGAGCATCTGGAAGTATAGTATCAGGACCAGATGTAATATCAAGAGGATTCGTATATGTACGTGAATCAGAAAATTTAATGGATGATGTAAAAAGACAAATAAGAGAAGAAGTTCAAAAATTTGAAGACAAAAACATAACAGATTGGTCAACAATAAAATCAACATTAAAAGATAGTTTACGCGAATATATATTCCAAAAAACAAAACGTAACCCAATGATATTACCAATAATAATGGAAATTTAAAAGGGAAAGTGGGACGGTTCTCTTTTCCAAAAATTGGGAAAAGGGGACAGTCTAAAACAAATGAGATAATTTTTTTATGAAATATAGAAGAAAAATAGGAAAAAACTGTCCTCTTTTTTCTTTTTTTCAGGATAAAGACACGAAAAATTTTTTCATGTCTTTATCCTGATTTTTTAGATTCTTCTATTGCCAAAAGATAATTTTGCATATATAATAAATACAAAATTTTAAAAGCAAAGGGATGATAAACAATTATGGACTATAAAGAATTAGCAAATTTGATATTTCCAGATGCAAAGGATATATCATATTATGAAGAAAAATATCCAGAAAGAAATTTACCAGAAGGAGCAATAGTAACAAGATTTGCACCAAGTCCAACTGGATATGTACATATAGGAGGATTATATCAATCATTGGTAGCAATAATGGCTGCTAAAAAAACAAAAGGTGTGTTTTTCTTAAGAGTAGAAGATACTGATCAAAAAAGAAAAGTAGAAAACGGTATTACCGATATAGTAAATTCATTAAAAGTATTTGATATGGCTCCAGATGAAGGAATGATTTCAGAAACAGAATGGATAGGAGAATATGGTCCATACATTCAATCAGAAAGAAAAGAAATATATCAAGCATATGCAAAATATATGATAGAGCAAGGAAAAGCATATCCATGTTTTTGCACTCCAGAAGATGATGAAAAAAGAACAAAAGCACAACTAGATGCAAAAATAAGACCAGGGTATTACGGTGCATGGGCAAAATGTAGAAATTTAACATTAGAAGAAATGGCAGAAAAGATAAAAAATGGAGATCCATATATAGTAAGATTTAAATCAAATGGCAGAGAAGATAGAAAAATACAAGTTTCAGATGGAATAAAGGGAAAGGTTACATTTCCAGAAAATGACTTAGATATAGTTATAATAAAATCAGATGGTCTTCCAACATATCATTTTGCACATATGGTTGATGATCATTTAATGAGAACAACACATGTAATAAGAAGTGATGAATGGTTATCTTCAGTTCCACTACATGTACAATTATTTAAAGAAGCAGGATTCAAAGCACCAAAATATTGTCACATTTCACCAATTATGAAAAACGACAATGGAAATAAACGTAAATTAAGTAAAAGAAAAGATCCTGAAGCAGCTGTTTCATATTATGATGAATTAGGTGTACCACCAGATGCTGTTAAAGAATACTTATTAAATATAGCAAACTCAACATTTGAAAATTGGAGAAGACAAAATAAAGATGCAAATATAGAAGATTTTGATTTTCATCTAAATAAGATGAGTGTTAGTGGTGCATTATTTGATATGGTAAAATTATTTGATGTTGCCAAAATAGTAATTTCAAGATATTCAGCAGAAAAAGTATATAATGATTCATATGCTTGGGCTAAAAAATATGACGAAGAGCTAGTTAAATTATTAGAAAATAAAGATTATGCTTTAAAGGTTCTTGGAATTGAAAGAGGAAATGCAAAACCAAGAAAAGATATAGCAAAATGGTCAGATTTAAAAGAAAACATTTCATATATGTATAATGAAGAATTTGACAAAATAACAGAGTTTGACTTTGGAAAAGTAACAGATAAAGACTTGGCAAATAAAATATCAAAATTATATTCAGAAAAATATTTCGACATAAATGATGATAAACAAACATGGTTCGACAAAATGAAAGACTTAGCAGAAGAAGTAGGATTTGCTCGTGAAGTAAAAGAATGGAAAGCAGAGCCAGAAAAATGGCCAGGACATGTTGGAGACATAAGCTCTGTAATAAGATCAAAATTAACAGGAAGATTAAACACACCAGATTTATATGAAATAATAAAAGTATTAGGAAAAGATGAAGTATTAAGAAGATTAACAAAATAAAAAAAGACGAGATAAAAATTTAGTTTAAGATAAATTTTTATCCCGTCTTTTAAATTTAACTTCACTTTATTTCATTTATATAGTATAATAATTTAAATTTATTTAAAGGAAGGTATATATAGTGTCAAACAGAATTGATAAAGAAATAGTAAATAGAAATCTGGTTGCATCAAGATCAAAAGTACAAGAGCTAATATCAAATGGATTTGTTGAATGTAATGGAAAAATTATAAAAAAACCAAGTTTTCAAGTTAATGAATCAGACGAAATAAAAATTCTTGAAAATGAAACCTTAAAATATGTGTCAAGAGGAGGGCTAAAACTTGAAAAAGCCATAAATAAATTCAAAATAGATATGAATAATAAAGTAATTATGGATATAGGGTCTTCTACAGGAGGATTTACAGATTGTGCTTTGCAACATGGTGCTAAAAAAGTAATTGCAATAGATGTTGGAACAGATGTAATGGATAAAAATTTAAGATTAGACAATAGAATAGAGCTACACGAAAAAACAAATATAAAAAATTTAGAGCACAAGTATTTTGAAAATATTGATATAATAACAACAGATGTATCTTTTATTTCAATTAAAAAAATTATAGATAAAATATATCAAGAGCAAATAAAGGTAGATTTAATATGTTTAATAAAACCACAATTTGAATGTGGAAAAGAGCTAGCTGATAAATACAAAGGAATTATATTAAATAAAAGTATGCATATTTCAATTATAAAAGATATAATAAATTATTTTAAACAAAAAGACTTTTATATAAAAGAGCTTGATAGCTCTCCAATTAGAGGCGGAGATGGAAATATTGAATATGTATCATACTTTTCAAATAAAGATAATGACATAAAAAGTATTAATATAGAAGAAATTGTAAAAAAAGCATTTAAAGAGCAAAAAAGCAAATAGAAAGGTTGTGTCGAAATGTTATATAATATAGGTGATATAGTAAAAACAAAAAAACAACATCCATGTGGAAGCAAGCTATGGGAAATAACGAGAGTTGGTGTAGATTTTAAATTAAAATGCTTAGGTTGTGGGCATGTAATAATACTACCAAGAGAAAAAGCACTAAAAGCAATAACGAAAAAAGTAGAAGATTAATATAAATAGAAAAA
>FR878237.1 GCA_000434335.1 Clostridium sp. CAG:492 | reverse complement strand
ACACCGTCCCCAAATTTATGTATTACCATAAATCTTCTAATTTATATTCTTGCTCTAATTTCTCATTTAGGTAAATTTTTGTAATTAAATCTAGCTCTTTTATTGATTCTTCTGGTATATCAAATGAAAAAATTTTTTTTGCTTCGACTGATGAAATATATCTAATTGTATCATATGTTGTTATATTCATTGTTATTGCAGATTTGTCTGCTCTTCCACAACTTTCACATTTTACACAATTATCTTGTATACTAAAAAATCGTATTTTATCATTTTGTCCACATACACTACATTTATTTACAATTGGTTTGAATCCCATTATGCATAATAATCGCAACCTAAAAACAGATAAAACTAGGTCTAAATTTTTATCTGTTTCTGATATAACATATAATGTATTTAATAATAATTGTAAAATCCTATATGTGTTTTGATTTTCGTCTGTAACATCATTAACAATTTTTGTAATATGTGCTGCATATTTAAGTTTGTCTAAATCTGTTCTTATATTATAAAAAACCTCAATTGTTTCGCACGAATTTATTCTGTATGAATGAGCACTTTTATATAACATATAATCTCCAAAACACAAATATTGTGTGGCAGCCATAAGGGCACTATTATTACGTCTTGCCCCTTTGGCTGCACAACCAATTTTTCCTGCTGGGGTTAACAAAGTTACCATTTTATCAAAATCGCCCATATTATTTTCTTGTAGTATTATCCCCTTTGCTTTCAAGCTCCCCATATTCATTCACCTTGTAGTCTGTTTCTTTATTTAAATTTTTTTCTATATTTTCTAGTTCAATCAATTCCATAAATGTATTAATATCACCAGTATTTTTAAAAGTATTCCATGCCATTTGTTTTATCATATGAATCATCTCCTAATCTGATATTCTAAATTAATGCTAATTTATATATCCATATCTTTTGCTAAAAAAACTTTTTTATTCACCACATTATTGTAATTTGAATTTTTTTACTAAAGTATCATTGTTAAGCCAATCTTCTTTGACTTTTACCCAAACTTTTAAATTTATTTTTATATCAAGCATATTTTCTAAATCTGTTCTTGCATAAGATGCAATTCTTTTTAACATATTTCCATCTTTTCCTATTATTATTCCTTTATGGGATTTTTTTAAGCAATATATTGTGGCTTCAACATCATATATTGGCTCTCCTGTTTTTGTAGTTCTTTCCTTCATTTTTTCTGTTTCGACATATATACCATGAGGGACCTCATCATTCAACAAGCGCAAAGCCTTTTCTCTTATTGTTTCTTCAACAAGTTGTCTCATTGTTTGATCGGTATACTCCTCTATATCATAATATGCAGGACCCACCTTAAGATGCTTTTCTATTTCATCTAATATTGCATCTAAATTAGTTTGCTTTACAACTGATACTGGAATTACAGCTTCAAAATTATACTCATCTTTATATAATTCAATTAATTTTGCTATATCTTCTCTTTTTACTAAATCAATTTTATTTATAATTAATATAGTTTTCTTTTTAGATTCTTTAATTTTATCTAAAATTATTCTATCACCTTTACCAATTGATGTTGAAGTTGCATCTATTACAAATAAAATTACATCAACATCATTTGCTACTCCAAAAGCAGTTTCAACCATTGTATTTCCAAGTTTTGATTTTGGTTTATGAATTCCTGGAGTATCAATAAATATAATTTGAGAATTAGGTCTATTTACAATTGCTCTTATTGCATTTCTTGTTGTTTGCGGTTTATTTGCAATTGCTGCAACTTTTTCATTAACAAGAGCATTCATTATACTTGATTTTCCAACATTAGTTCGTCCCATCATTGATACAAAACCTGATTTAAATTCTTTGTCCATTATTACACCTACTATCTAGTTATTTTTAATTTACTTAATATATTTTCTTCTTTTGCTCTCATAACAGATTTTTCATCATCATTCATATGATCATACCCCATTAAGTGGTAAAATCCATGAACTACCATATATGCTAATTCTCTTTCGAAACTATGACCATATTCTACTGCTTGTTCCTTAACTCTGTCAACTGAAATTATTATATCACCTAAAACATCTTCAACTACATTGTTTTGATTTTGTATTAATTCATCTATTTCATTTTTTTCAAACATTGGAAAAGATAATACATCAGTTTCTTTATCAATATTTCTATACTCATTATTTATTTTCTTTATATATGATGGACAAGTCAAGGTTATACTAACATATAACCCTAGCTTGTCCATTTTTTCTTCCTTAAAACATGTAGTTAATACTTGATTTATTAAATCTTCATATTTTTTATTTTCTTCTGTTTCGTAATAATTAATTTCTGCTATTTTTTCCATTATTTTTTCTTCACCTTTGCTCTAGATTTACTTCTTTTAGTTTTTTCTAAATCTTTAATATATATTCCTTCTGGTAATGTAGTACATTTAGCTGATAATCTTTTCATTACTCCGAAGTCTACTAATTTTGATTTATAAAATGCTATTATTTTACAATATTTATTTTCATTTGTTTGTACTTTATTTAAATCTTCTTTTATAAATAAAATTTCTTTTTCTTTTTGTGCCTTTTGTTTGTCTTCTATTTTTTCTATTTGTTGGTATTTTTTCCAAAATTCTCTGAATTGCTTTTTGTCATTTGGTTTATCCCAGTATACTTTTGTAGATAATACTTTTAAATTAAATTCGTCAATTAATGTTAATAACAAGCTATATGCTCTTTCTCTTTTCTTAATAACTCTTGTATCTACAATTAGCTCTCTTGCATCATTTATTAATTTTATATAACATTGCTCTGCAACACTTAATGGTAAACTGTGTGTGAAAAGTCTTCTACTCATTCCTAACAATAACATATTTTTTTCAATCATTTCTGCTTGGTCTAATCTGTTATTAGAATATTGTTTATATTTGTTGTATTCATCTTTTATTTCAACATAAATTTCTTTTGATGAATCTTTTTCCATTTTTTTAGGTAATATTGTTGTTATGTATTCATCTAATGTAGAAAATATTTTATTGTAAATTTCTACTTTTTCTTTTTCAGTTAAATTTTCTATTAATTTAACTGAATACTGTTTTATAATGTTTTTATATAAGGTTTCCATTTTATCACAATAAAACTCTTTATATCTTTTTATAACTTTTTCTTTACCAGATATTTCTACATTTTCATTGTCTAGCTCTAATAAAAACTTTTGCTTTCTGTATTTGTATTCTGTATAGTCGCTATTTTTTATATGAATAACCATATAGTATTTTGATAATGCATTTTTTTCAAAATCTGTAGCAGTATTATTTTTTACTTTTTTGTATATGTTTTCGATAATGTTTTTATCAATAGCTTCTAAATATAAAGAATATGACTCTTCATATTTTTTTAGCAACATCCCTTTTTTGTCACTATTTTTTTCGTTTTGAATATAGTTTTCATAATTTTTCAATACGTTATTTCTTTTTATAGAAATTAGCATACCATTTAACCCCATTTTGCCTGGAGCTAATATTTTATTTAAAGTGTTTGTTATTTTTGAAAAAAATGTTTTTTCAGTATCATATACTTTAAGGCTTTTTTCTTCCATTCTCCTCATCCTTTCATAATGCTATTTTTTCTTCTGTTCCAATATTTTCAAGCACTTCATATATAACTTCTACCTCTATATATTCTTCACTCTCATTGGTATTAATATATTCATTAACAATATCTTCTTCATTATTTATTTGCGACTTTAGCTCTTTTGATATATTATCTATTCCTATTTGTTTTGCTTCGTCTTTTGTATAGTTTTTTTCTTCTTCAATTACTTCGTGATTTTCTTTTACTATTAATTCAAATGGCAAATAAAAATTGGAAGATATTTTTAATTTTTTTTCCGTATTTATTGTATCATAAATTTCAAATTTTGAAAGCTTTTTATAGAAATTTATTGCAAAATTCTTAATATTTATGGAATACTTTTTTTCTACATTTCCTGTTTGTTTTCGTTCATTTTGTTTATAATATACTTTTTCTTTTTTTGAATACCAAACTTTCGCCATAACTTGACCTGTAGCGTGTACATAACGTACTCCTGTATACTTTCCCTCTAACCAACCTGCAATTAGCACAGAGCCTTGTTTTACCACATCTCCTTCTTTAACTTGTAAAGTACCATTTTGTGCATTTGCACTTACTATCATTGCATCTTTTTTTGCTATAATGTTGCAGTAATCATTTTTATTTATAACTTCTGGAGCTTTATCTGCTTCTACTATTTTTATTACAACATTTGTTCCAGAAATATTAATTCCAACCCACGAAATATCTGCTCTCTCTAACCTTATTTTTTCAACAATCTTTTTAGGGTCAACTTTTCTTTTTAATTTTCCAGTTTCTAAACCTTCACTTTTTGCAATATTAAGTATATCTTCACTAGAAATTGTTTCATTTCCTGTAATTTCAATATTCCAAATAAATCCAGACAATATAACTAGTGAAAATAATACTAATAATAATGATATGGCAAAAATTTTTCTTTTTCTATATCTATTTAAAATAAAAGGAAGACCTTTTTTGCTTTTTATTTTTATTTTACACTTGCTTTCCTTTGCAATTTTTGCAACATTTTTAAATTCTTTAACTGGTACACTAGCTTTTATTATTGTAGACTTTTCGCGTTTTAAATTTTCTAAATATATTCCGCTTCTTCCTGCAAACATTTATAAATTTTTCAATATAATACCCTTCCACAATTATATTTACATATCCTATAATTGCGCTTTGAATTCTTTGCAAATACAAACTATGGACCTCCTCTTAATCTTCTATTTTTTCAAAATCTACGCTATCAATATCACCTTCAATTATAATATCATCTTTAGTCATTTCTTCCATTTTCATACCAAATCCATTTATGTTGATAATACCTATACTTGTATTTATTCTTATAAAAAAATCTTGATATTCCAATATATTTTTGTAGTTTTCTATCATCATTTTTTTAAAACCTAAATTGGTTAATTTTGGTATTTGCGAAGTTATTTCAGACGGTACTTCT
The DNA here is from genome assembly GCA_000434335.1 of Clostridium sp. CAG:492. GTDB lineage: Bacteria > Bacillota > Clostridia > TANB77 > CAG-508 > CAG-492. Next base: position 1,118 of record FR878237.1, on the reverse strand, counting down.
AATATTTTATTTAACCTACTTAGCTTACTTTTTTTCATCTTAACAAATTCCTTTCCATACCAATTTTATAGTATTTAGCAATTATACTATCTTTCAAATTCATCTAATGATTTAAACTCATAGCCCATTTCTTTTGCTTTTTTTATTATATCATCTAGTATATTTGCATTATCTTTTGAATTAGAGTGAAGTAGTATTATTGCACCATTATGAAGATTGTTTAATACTTTTTCTTTTCCATATGATTCTCTTCCCTGTTTATTTTCATCCCAGTCATCATAGGCTAAAGACCACATAACAGTTGTGTATCCTAATGAATTTGTATAACTTATTGTTCGTTCACTACATTCGCCTTTAGGTGGTCTAATGTATTTCATTTCATATCCAAATTTTTCGTAAACAGCTGTGTGTAAATTCATAACTTCTTCTTTTATTTTGTTTAAATCTATTTCTGGCATACTTTTATGATTAACAGTATGATTTCCTACTGTATTGCCATTTTCTATCATTTTTTGCACAAGCTCTGATTTTGTGTTTAAATAATGACCAGTTATAAAAAAGGTCCCTTTTACATTATTTTCTTTTAATACTTCTATTATTTTTTCAGTATATCCAGCTTCATATCCAGCATCAAATGTTAAATATAAATACTTTTTTTCTGAATTTCCTAAACACATTCCATTATACTTATCTATTATTCTTTTGTTTTCTTTTCCAACATCTGGTTGTTCGTGGTTATATGACCTCTTAATTCCCCAACAAATTTTTTTATTACTTAGGGCTGAAAAATCTTCTGTTACATTTGCAGTTACATCAACTAATTTCGATTTATTATTTTCATATATACAAAATGAAAATGTCCCTATTACGACAAAAATCGACAAAACGCTTACAAAAATTGATTTTTTTTTCACAAACTACCTCCTTTTATATTTACAAATCTTTAATTTAAGTATATTATAAGAATACGTTCTTTTTTATTTTACAATTTAATATTTGCAATTTATTAATATTACTTATACTATATATATTTGTTTTGGAGGAAAATATGTTAAATTTTGTATTGTGTGATGATAATAAAAATGCATTAGATAGGTTTTCAAAAATGTTAAACCTAG
>FR878236.1 GCA_000434335.1 Clostridium sp. CAG:492 | reverse complement strand
TTTATAAATTATCATTTTCATAATTACTACACATAGACTCATCGGGAGTTTGTGTATTGCAATTTACAGTTGGTGTTACTGTAATTTGTTTTAGTAAACACTCTTGATTATTTAAATTATTAAATTTACATGTTTCTACTGTACAATTAATTTTTTGCTTATCCATAAAAATCACATTCCTTATATAATATTATTTAGGTTTTTGTGGATTTACCTATAAACCTCTGCATATGTTTTATGCTCTATTTTATTTTTTCCTTTAAATGATATTATTATACATAAAATAAAACAGATAAATCAATTCTACTTAATTTACCTGTTTTATTTTTAATTTTTACTTACAATAGTACCTTCTTTACTATCTTTTACTAAATATCCTTTTGATGTTAATTCATCTCTTAATTTATCTGATTCTGCCCAATTTTTATTTGCTCTTGCTTCATTTCTTTTATTTACTAATTCTTGTATTTCTTGTGGCAATACAATTTCTTCTTTTTTATATTCTTTCAAATTAAATCCTAAAACTTCATCAAATTTTAAAATTAAATTTGCTAATTTTTTAGATTTTACTGGATTTTTTATTACATCCCATACAACACTCATTGCTACTGGCATATTTAAATCATCATTTATTGCTTGCAAAAACTTTTGCTCATATTGTGATATTTGTTCATTATCTATATCTTCTGTTCCTTCTAAATGTTTTAAATATCCATCTCTTAAACGAGCTAATGCTATTTTTGCTGAATCCATTGCTTCAAATGTAAAATTTATTTTCTTTCTGTAATGTGATGAAAAGTTAAACATTCTATATACATATGGCTCATATCCTCTTTCTTTTAAATCATCTAATGTATATAAATTACCTAAACTTTTTGACATTTTTCCGCCATTTACTTGCAGGAATTCTACATGCATCCAATAATGTGCAGGAATTTTACCACAAAATCCTTTTCCTTGTGCTATTTCATTTTCGTGATGAACCGGTATATGGTCTACTCCTCCTGTATGTATGTCAAATTCTTCGCCTAAATATTTATAACCCATTGCAGAGCACTCTAAATGCCATCCTGGATAACATTTGCCCCAGAATGAATCCCATTTCATTAAATGATTTTCTGGTGCCTTTATCCATAGTGCAAAATCATTTGGATGTTTTTTATTTGGATCTACATCAATTCTTGCTTCTGTGTCTTTTTCATCTACATCTTTATTTGATAATACACCATATTTATCTAGTTTTGATGTATCAAAATATATAGTGTCTTCTGTTTCGTATGTATACCCATTTGCAATTATTTGTTTTACATATTCTTCCATACATTTTATATGCTCTGTTGCTCTTGCTATTACTTCTGGCATATCAATATTTAATTTTCCCATATCACCTAAGAATATTTTTGTATAATAATCTGCTATTTCAAATGGATCTTTGTGCTCTAATCTTGCTGCTTTCATCATTTTATCTTCACCTTCGTCTGCATCTGAAACAAGGTGTCCTACATCTGTTATATTCATTACATGCTTTAATGAATATCCATTATATTTTAATACTCTTCTTAAATTATCCATAAATAAGTATGCTCTTAAATTTCCTATATGAGCAAAACTATATACTGTAGGTCCGCAAGAATATAGACAGACTTTGTCCTCATGTATTGGTTTAAATTCTTCTTTTTTCTTTGATAATGTGTTGTAAACATTTAATTTCATATTCTTTACCTCCTACTTTTATTATATTGCTTATTATACAATATTGATTTTTAAATTACAAGATATTTAATTTTAAACTATTTTTCCTCCACCAAGTACTATATCATCTATATAAAATACGGCTGATTGTCCTGGTGTTAATGCCCTTTGTGGCTCTTTAAATGTTACTTTTATTGTGTCTTCATCTTGTTGTATTATTGTTGCTTTTGCAACTTTTGATGAATATCTTGTTTTTACATCTACATCTAGCTCTTTTTCTATTTTGTCTACTAATAATAAGTTTATATCTTTTACTATTAGCTCCTTTTTGTATAGCTCTGATTCTTCACCTACAATTACTTCATTTTTTAGTGGATTAAATCCTAAAACAAACAATGGTACTTTATATGATATTCCAAGTCCTTTTCTTTGACCTATTGTATAATTGTATAATCCTGTATGCTCTCCTAATACTTCACCTTTTGAGTTAACTATTTTTCCCTTTTTGGGTTTTATATTAGAATTTGTTTCTAGAAATTTTTTGTAGTTTCCATCTGGTATAAAACATATATCTTCACTATCTGGTTTATTTGCGACCTTTAAATCATGTGCTCTTGCTATAGCTCTTATTTCGTCTTTTGATTCAAAGTCGCTTAGTGGAAATAGTACATGTTCTATTAAATCTTTTGGTATATTCCATAATACATAACTTTGATCTTTTTTACCAGCTTTTGATTTTTTTAATACCCATCTTTGATATTTTTCACTATATTCTGTTTTTGCATAATGTCCTGTTGCTATGTAGTTACAACCTAGCTCTTTTGCTTTTTCGTACATAAAACCAAATTTTAAGTATTTGTTACATTCAATACATGGGTTAGGTGTTTTGCAGTTTGCATAACAATTTATAAAATCATCTATTACATGCTTTTTAAACTCGTTTTTATAGTCATATGTGAAGTGTGGAATTCCTATGGAATTACATACATTTTTAGCATCTATATATGTGTTTATATTACAACAACTACTTCCTGCAAATAGCTCTAGTGTTGTTCCTATAACCTCATAACCTTTTTCTTTTAATAAAAGTGCTGATACACTACTGTCTACTCCTCCACTCATTCCAAGGAGTACCTTTTTATTTTCCATAGTTTTAATCCTTTCAATTTATTTTTCTTCATTTTCTTTTTTATTTAATATATCTTCTATTGTATGCCAAGCTAATAGTGCACATTTTACTCTTGCTGGCATATGTGATACATTTTTAAAAGCTATTGCATCTTCTAGTTTTTTTAGCTCTTGCTCATCTGTTGTTTCTCTTTTTATCATTTCTATAAATGTCTTTATTATTTCTTTTGCTTGTTCTATTGTTTTACCTTTTAATGTATCTATCATTATTGATGTTGAAGCTTGTGATATCGCACATCCGTGTCCTGTAAACGCCATATCTTCTATTATATCGCCATTTAGTTTTAGCTCTATGCTTATTTCATCTCCACAGTTTGGATTATGTCCTATTTCGCAAAAATCCGCTTCTGGTAGCTTTTTTTTGTTATAGGAATTCATACTGTGTTCCATTATTAAATCATTGTATACATCTGTTAAATCTTCCATTTAAAAATCCTTTCATCATTGACAAAAAATATATATGTGTGTATAATAATTATAGGAAATGAAACACACAGAAATGAGTGTTACCATATTTTTTAGGTAAAACACCACATTGCCTGGGAAAGCAAAATGTGGTGTCTTTTTTTATTTATTCTTATTAGATATTACTAATAGTAATATGCTTAATAAGGTTATGTTTAGAATTATTGATATGTATGCTATTATTATAATTAGTAATATATTCATAAACACCACCTCCTATCTCTCAATTAATTGAGGGTTTAGAGGTAACACGCACATCTGCTTTATTCATTTCCTATGTTTTTTAGTATATTATATTTTTCTTTGAATTTCAATAGCTTTAGCGAATATTTATTCGCTTTTTTATATTTTACAGCTTTAATTATAGCCGTTTCGAAAACCTCTTATTTTATAATATATTTTTTGAACATATCATATGCTTTAATTAGAGCTTTTACTAAATTGTCTACATCTTCTTGAGTATTGTATATATAAAAACTTGCTCTACATGTTGAATCAAATCCTAAGTATCTTAGTAGTGGTTGAGCACAATGATTTCCTGACCTTACACATACACCTTCTGAATCTAATATACTTGCTACATCATGTGGATGTACTCCTTTTATATTAAAAGATATTACTGATGAGTGATTGCTTTCATTTGGTGTCATGTATATATCTAAAAATTCTAATTTACTTAGCTCAGCTCTTGCATATTTTACAATTTTTGTTTCAATTTGCTCTATGTTATCATATCCTAGATTTTCAATATAATCTATTGCTGCTCCTAGTCCTATTACTCCTTCTACATTTTGAGTTCCGGCTTCAAATTTGTTTGGTAATGGTGCATATGTTGTTTCTTGTTCATATACATATTCTATCATATCTCCACCCATTATGAATGGATTCATTTGATTTAGTATTTCTCTTTTTCCATACAATACACCTATTCCTAATGGTGCTAACATTTTGTGCCCTGAAAATACTAAAAAGTCTGCATTTAAATCTTGTACATCTATTTTCATATGAGGTATACTTTGTGATGCATCTACTATTACTATTGCTCCTTTTTTGTGTGCATATTTTATTATTTCTTTTACATTATTAATTGTTCCTAATACATTTGAAACATGAGTTATTCCCACTATTTTAGTATTTTCTGTTATTTTAGATTCAATTTCTTCTTTGCTTATTTCATACTCATTATTTATATACATGTATTTTAAATTACTTCCTGTTTTTTTAGTAACATATTGCCATGGTACTAAATTTGAATGATGTTCCATTATTGATAAAACGACATCGTCTCCATTTTTAAGGTTATCTAATCCATATGAATATGCTATTAAATTTAAACTTTCACTTGCATTTTTTGAAAAAATAATTTCTTCTGGATGTTTTGCATTTATGAATTTTGCTATTTTGGCTCTTGTAGACTCATAAATTTCTGTTGCTTCAATGCTTAGTGAATATGCGCCTCTGTGTGGATTTGCATTATGATTTTTATAGAATTCATTTATGGCATCTATTACTTGTGTTGGCTTTTGTGTTGTTGCTCCACTATCTAAGTATGAAATTTTTTTATTTGTAAAGATTGGAAAATCTTTTTTTATTGTTTGTGAATCTTTCATCATAGTCACACACTATCTCCTTTTTTTTAATCTAGTTTTGTATTTATTTCATCTAAAATTTCTTGTTTTAAATTTTCATCTTTTATGTTTTCTAGTATTTTATTAAATTTTGCTCTTACCATTAGTTTCATTGCTTCTTTGAAGTTGAAGCCTCTGCTCATTATATAGAATAGCTCTTTTTCTCCTACTTTTCCGGCTGAACTGCTGTGGTTTCCTTCTACATCTTCTTCAGAGCATAGTAACATTGGTAATGCTATTGATTTTGCTTTGTTTGATAATAGCATACATTCTTCGTTTTCGTTTCCTGTTGCTTTTTTACATCCTTTTTTGAAGTCTATTGTTCCTTTGAAATGTTTTTTTGATTGATCTTTTAATGCTCCTTGTACATTTATATCAATATTAGATTTCTTTCCTCTTAGCTCTGCTATATAGTTTATATCTATTAGTTGATTGTTTTTTCCTAGATATATTGATTCTAGTTTATTGTCTGATAAATCTCCTATTAAATTTGAATAGTAGTTTGTTATACTGTTTTTCCCTCCAAAATCAATTATTGTTGCTTTTATTTTTGATGATTCTTCAAGCTCTGCATCAATACTTAAAAAGTTGTTTGAGGTTTCACTTAGTAAATTAACAATAATTATATTTATGTTTGAATTATTTTTTGCTATAATTTTTATTATTCCATTATGGAAAGATTCTATATTTTTATCTGATTTATATTTAATTACAATTGTTGCTTTTGAATTTTCATTTGCTAATATTTTTACATTATCTATTAAATTTAAATTGTCACTACTTAAAATATTATCTATATTTATATTTTTTTCGTCACTGCCATCTATTTCAATATTAATATTTTTATTTGCTTTTTCTAGTACTTGATTTGTAAAAAAGTCACCTAATCCATAAGTTATATCGTATTTTTCAATATTAGAGCTTAATTTAATGTTTGAATTATTTTGTACTATTGTAGTTCCTTTAAATTCTTTTAAATTTTCTGGTATTTGTATATCTTCTAATTTAACATTATTAATATTAAAATTTCTTGATGTTCTAACAGGTGTTTCGTTTATTTTTAAAATACTCATTTTTATTCCTTTCATTTTAGCAATATTTTTATTTATCCTATTGCACCCTCTAATTCCATATTTATTAAATTGTTCATTTCTACAGCATATTCTATTGGCAATTCTTTTGATATTGGATATGCAAAACCTCTTACTATCATTGCTTTTGCATCCTCCTCTGATAATCCTCTACTCATTAAATAAAATATTGTTTTATCACTTATTTTACCAATTTTAGCTTCGTGTGAAAATTCAACTTCATCTGTTCTTATATCATTTGTTGGTATTGTGTCTGACATTGAAATATCATCTAACATCAATGATTCACATGATACTGATGATTTTGAATTTTCTGCGTTTTCATTAATACGAACTAAAGATCTATATGTGCACTTTCCACCGTTTTTAGATATAGATTTTGAATCAATAACACTTGATGTATTTTTTGCATTATGAACAACCTTAAATCCAGTATCTAGGTTTTGTCCTTTTCCGGCAAAAGATATTCCTGTATATTCTGTTTTTGCTCCTTCTCCGTTTAATATACTCATTGGATAAAGCATAGATATTTTAGATCCAAAAGAACCTGTAACCCAATCTACTTGTGCATTTTTTCCAACTAATGCTTTTTTTGTATTTAAGTTTAACATATTTTTTGACCAGTTTTCTATTGTTGAATATCTTAAATATGCATTATCTTTTACAAATAGCTCTACACATCCAGCATGTAAATTTACTTTATTATATTTTGGTGCACTACATCCTTCAATAAAATGTAAACTTGCTCCTTCATCAACAATTATAAGTGTATGCTCAAATTGTCCTGATTCTGGTGAGTTTAATCTAAAATATGATTGCAATGGTATATCAACTTTTACTCCTTTTGGAACATATACAAATGAACCTCCAGACCAAACAGCTCCATGTAATGCAACAAATTTATGGTCTGAAACTGGTACACATTTCATAAAATGTTCTTTTACTAAATCTGGATATTCTCTTACTGCAGTTTCCATATCTGTATATATAACACCTTGTTTTATTAGGTCTTCTTTCATACTATGATATACAACTTCTGAATCATATTGTGCTCCAACACCAGCTAAAGAAGTTTTTTCTGCTTCTGGAATTCCTAATTTATCAAATGTATTTCTTATGTCTTCTGGTACATCATCCCACGAATCATTTAATTTTGTTTTTGGTTTAACATATGTTGCTATTTCATCCATGTTTAATTCTGAAATATCTGGTCCCCATGTTGGTAGCTCTAGCTTATTGTATGTTTCTAATGCTTTTAATCTAAATTCTCTCATCCATTCTGGGTCGTTTTTTTGTTTAGATATTTCTTCGATGATTTTTTTTGTTAAACCTTTTTTTATTTTAAAATCATACTCGTCTTTATTTTTTACATCATATATATTTCTGTTAATCTCATCTATATTTGTTTTGCTCATTATAATTTCCTTTCAAAAATTTGTAATTTAAAGATAACCGTTCTGAAGATATTATATCTTCTTCACTTCTCTGCATATTGTTGTATTTTATTTTTTATCTTTTTTTAATTTTTCATTTTTTTGTATTTACTGTATCCGTTTTCTTCTATTTCTGTTGCTAGCTCTTGTGTTCCTGTTGCTACTATTTTTCCGTCAACTAAAACGTGAACATAGTCAACTTTTAGACTGTGTAAAATTTTATTGTTGTGTGTGATTATTAATACTGCGTTTTCGTCGTTTTTGAACATTTCTATCCCTTTTGATACTGTTTTTATTGCATCAACATCTAGTCCTGAATCTGTTTCATCTAATATTGCAAGTTTTGGATTTAGTACTAGCATTTGTAATATTTCGTTTTTCTTTTTTTCTCCTCCTGAGAAACCTACATTTAAGCTTCTTTCCATGTTTTTAGGATTCATATTTAAGTCTTCCATGTATTTTTTTAGTTCGTCTTTAAATTCAAATATTTTTACTGGTTTTCCTGTTACTTTATTTTTTGCATATTTTAAAAAATTTGTAACTGAAATTCCTGGTATTTCTTCTGGTAATTGGAATGACATAAATATTCCTTTTCTTGCTATTTCGTCTGTTTTTGAGTTTGTTATATCTTCTCCATCAAATTCAATATTTCCTTTTACTTTTTTATATTCTGGATTGTTTAATATTGCATTTGCTGTTGTTGTTTTTCCTGACCCATTTGGTCCCATTATTACATGAATTTCGCCTTTATTTATTTTTAAGTTTATTCCTTTTAATATTTCTTTTTCTTCTGCATTTACATGTAAATCTGTAATTTTTAATAATTCTTTACTCATGATAGATTCCTTTCTTTTTTGTAATTAACGGTTTAATGTCTGCCGTTTTTTAATATTATTTTAATTATTTATAATTTTTTCATTTTTATTTACTTTTCTTCTAGCACATGCTCTACATTTTTCTTTATTTATATCATAGCCACAATCTAAATTTGTAAGTCCTAAAACTTTATGAACATATTTTGCTAAATGGTTTAGTGTATTATCTGTTATGGATTGTTTTATTTGTTCTGCTTGTTGCTGTGCTTCTTTTGAACTTATATTTAATACATCTTTTAGAAATATATAAACAATATCATATACTTCAAGTATTTTTTTTGCAAGATTTTCGCCTTCGTCTGTTAGCTCTATTGTTCCATATGTTTCATAATTTATTAAATTATTATCTTTCAAATTATGAATTGCTTTGTTAACACTTGCTTTTGTGCAATTCATTTTAGTTGCAATATCTGTTACTCGTATATTTCCATTTTGCTGTTTTAAAATATACATTGTTTTTAGATATTCTTCTGCGGATTTCGATATCATATAAATTCTCCTTTTTGTTAACTTTGGTTAACATTATAATATGATATAAAATGT
>FR878235.1:4309-8923 GCA_000434335.1 Clostridium sp. CAG:492 | reverse complement strand
GGAAACAATGGAATACAAATACAAAACCCAAGGCGTATGCTCATCAGAAATAATATTAAACGTAGAGCATAACATAATAAAAAGCGTAAAAGTAATAGGTGGATGTGATGGCAACCTAAAAGGAATATCACAATTACTAATAGGAATGAACATAGATGATGCAATATCAAGATTAAAAGGAATAAAATGTGGATTTAAAGACACATCATGTCCAGACCAAATAGCAAAAGCCCTTGAAGAAATGAAAAGTGCTATGTAAAAATATATAATAGCAATCCAATAATTTTGCTATCATAAAAAGGAGAGTTATTTATAACAATGAATGAACTTTGTAAAGATTTAGAGCAAAATCAAAAGTTTTTAGAGCTTATAGAAGATATAAAAAACAACACCAGCCCGATAACCATATCGGGCTTATCTGACGTTGGTGAAGCTCAATTTATTTCAGCAATAAAAGATGAAACGAAAAAAAACATATGTATAATAACATATAATGAATTACAAGCCAAAAGAATTGCAAGAGATTTAAAATATTTTTATGATAATGTAGAAATATTTCCAAAAAGAGAAATTGCAACATATGACTATCTTGTAGAAAGTAAAGATTTACCATATGAAAGAATTGATGTTTTAAATAAAATAATAACAAATAAAGTAAATATAGTAGTTACAACAATAGAAGCTGTAATGCAAAAAATGATTGCCAAAAAGACATTATATAAAAATATTTTAAAATTGAAAGTTGGAAGTGAGTGTAAACTTGAAGACTTAAAAAAATATTTAGTATCACTAGGCTATGAGCGTTCAGATATGGTAGAAGGAAGAGGACAATTTGCAGTTAGAGGCGGAATTGTTGATATTTCATTAACTGAAAAATATGGTACAAGAATTGAATTCTGGGGAGATGAAGTTGATTCAATAAGAAAATTTGAAATACTTTCACAAAGGTCAACCGAAATGAGTGATAGTATTGATATATACCCATGTCATGAATTTATTTTAGAAACAGATATAGATGATATAAAACATAAAATAGATTCTTATAAAAAATGCTCCGAAGAAGATAAAGAGCTAATTTGCTCTGGAAATTATTTAAGCAAAATAGATAAATATTTTGACTTATTTTATGAAAATCAAGCCAATTTTTTAGATTATATATCTGATAAATATCTATTAATACTAGATGAAGAAACAAAAATAAAGCAAAGAATAGATAATATAAAAATAGATAATAATAATTTAATAAAAAGTATAGCAGAAAAAGGAAGAATAATACCAGATGCAATTGAAAGTATAAGTGATTATTCATACGATATAGCAGATTTAAACCATATAAATATTGAAAAAACAGATGCATCATATGGAAATAATGTTTATTACTTTAAATATAGAGATGTAAACTATTATAGAGCCGAAACAGAAATATTACTAAACACATTAAAAGAATCAATTGATTTAAAAAAGAAAGTTGTAATATTAGGTGGTAATGAAGAAAATGCAAGAAAACTATCATTATTATTAACAGATAACGATATTCCACATCGTTATATAAAAAATATAAATAATGTAAATTATGGTGAAGTAGTTGTAACAACAGGAGCATTATCATCTGGTTTTGAATGTAAAGATACTAAATTATTAGTAATAAGTAGTGAAGAATTTTTTACAACAAAAACAAAAAAGAGAAAAGCAAATAATGTATTTAAACAAAGCGAAAAGGTTGTATTTGCAGATTTAAGAATTGGTGATTATGTAGTTCATAAAGTTCACGGAATTGGTCAATATATAGGTGTAAATACAATAAAAACAGGAGAAATAACAAAAGACTATATTAAAATTAGATATAGAGATGACGATATTTTATATGTTCCAACTAATTCTTTAGACACAGTAAGAAAATATGTAGGTGGAGACGGAGTTCCTAAAATTTATAAATTAGGTGGAAAAGATTGGTCTAATACAAAAGCTAAAGTTAAAAATAATTTAAGAGCTGTTGCAAGAGAGCTAATAGAGCTATATGCCAAAAGGCAAAAAGCAAAAGGTCACGCTTTTTCTAAGGACAATGAATGGCAAACTCAATTTGAAAATAGTTTTCCATATATAGAAACAGATGATCAATTAAGGTGTATTGATGAAGTAAAAAAAGATATGGAAAATCAAAAGCCTATGGATAGACTTTTATGTGGTGATGTTGGATATGGAAAAACAGAAGTTGCAATAAGAGCAGCATTTAAATGTGTTATGGATCAAAAACAAGTTGTATATTTAGTACCAACAACAGTTTTAGCAGATCAACAATATGAAAATTTTAAAGAGCGTATGAAGGAATATCCAATTAGAGTTGAGGTTTTAAATAGATTTAAAACTAAAAAACAACAAGATGATATTATAAAAAAATTAAAACTTGGAGAAATTGATGTTATTGTTGGAACACATAGAGTGCTAAGTAAAGATGTTGAATTTAAGGACCTAGGATTATTAATAATAGATGAAGAGCATAGATTTGGAGTTAAAGATAAAGAGAAAATTAAACAGCTAAAAAATACAGTTGATGTATTAACTATGACAGCTACACCAATTCCAAGAACCCTACATATGTCTATCGTTGGAGTAAGAGATATGTCTGTAATATATGAACCACCACAAAATAGAAAACCAGTTCAAACTTATGTTATGGAATATGATCCAGAAATTATAAAAGAGGCAATTACTAAAGAGCTTGAAAGAGGTGGTCAAGTTTATTATTTATATAATAATGTAGAAGGAATTGCTAAAAAAGCGGCAGAAATTTCTAGTTTAGTTGACGAAGCTAAAGTTAGTTTTGCACACGGAAAAATGACTGGTAAAGAAATTGAAGAAATTATGGCTGATTTTGTTACTCAAAAGACAAATGTGTTAGTATGTACCACAATTTTAGAGTCTGGAATTGATATTCCAAATGCTAATACTATTATTGTAGAAAATGCAGAAAGATTGGGTCTGGCTCAGTTATATCAAATAAGAGGTAGAGTAGGAAGAAGTAATAAACAAGCATATGCATATATTATGTATAAAAGAGACAAAATATTATCAGAAGTTGCTAATAAAAGATTAAAATCTATAAAAGAATTTACTGAATTTGGCTCTGGTTTTAAAATTGCAATGAGAGACCTTGAAATAAGAGGAGCTGGTAGTTTATTAGGAGAAATTCAGCATGGTCATATGGAACAAGTTGGATATGATATGTATTGCAAATTGCTTGATGAAGTAGTTAAAGAAATGCAAGGATATGAAGTTGAAGAAGATATTGATGTTCAAATTGATATAAATATTTCAAGTTATATTCCAGATGAATATATTAGTGATTCAAGTCAAAAGATTGAAATATATCAAGATATAGCTTTATGCAACAATGAAGCGGATATTCAAGATGTAATAGATGAATTAATTGATAGATATGGTGTTATGCCAGAAGAGCTTGAAAATTTAATAGAAGTTGCAAGAATTAAACAATTAGCTAAACTTGCTAATATAATCAAAATATCTCAAAGAGGAGAGAATTTCGTATTCTATTTTAATCAAAAGAAATTTGATGTTGATGTTAGTAAGTTAGTTGAAATGTACAAAAACAGAATATTATTTTCACAAGCTAAAGATCCATATGTAACTTTAAAAATTAAAGATTGTAATGATAAAACTATCTTTGAAGAAATTAAAAAGTTTTTAAATGTCATTTGTGGTGATAAATCGAATTAAGGAGGTTTGCAAAATGCAAGTTATTACTAGTAAAGATAATGAATTAATTAAAAGCATTAAAAAATTAAAAGAAAAAAAATACAGAGATGCATATGGCAAATTTGTTATAGAAGGTATCAAGCTTATTGGTGAAGCAATTCAAGAAAATGCTGATATTGAATGTATTGTGATATGTGAAGACTGTATGAAAGAAAATTGCATTGATAAAAAATTAATGTATGAAATTGCAAAGAAAAATTGTGTATATGTTAATAGTAAAGTATTTAATACAATAACAGATGTTTCAAATCCACAAGGCATTTTAGCAGTTGTAAAAAGAGCTGAGGCATCTGAAAAAATAAATTATGACGAAGATGCAATAATTGTATTAGATGGTATTCAAGATCCAGGTAATTTAGGAACGATTTTAAGAACTGTAGATAGTGCAAATTTAAAACAAATAGTTATATCAAAGGAAACAGCAGATGTGTTTAATTCTAAAGTAGTAAGATCAACAATGGGAGCAATATTTAGAGTTAATGTAGTAAGATCAGATGATTTAGTACACGATTTAATAGAAATGAAAAATAACGGATTTAAGGTAGTTGTAACATCATTAGATACAAATGATAGTGTGTATGATGTAAATTATATGAAAAAGGTAATTGTAATTGGAAATGAAGCAAATGGTGTATCAAAAGAAGTTCAAGAAATAGCTGATAATAAAGTAAAAATACCAATGCTAGGTAAAACCGAAAGTTTAAATGCTTCAGTAGCAGCAGGAATATTAATATACGAATATATCAGAGCAAAGCTTGACTTGGGAGATATAGGGAAAAAATAATTTTCTAGGTTGTCAGTGGGGCGGAGCTTTTTTGTGGTTGTCAAAAAGCTCCGTCC
>FR878235.1:0-4279 GCA_000434335.1 Clostridium sp. CAG:492 | reverse complement strand
CTGACAACCACCCACTGACAAATTTGCAACATAAAAAGATACATCTAAAACTATTTACAGATTTTGTGTAATTGTGATAAAATATGGAATAGAAAATAAAGAAAGAGAGATTTAAATGCCAAAATTTTTTGTAAAAAATAATCAAATTGAAAATAATATAGTTAAAATCTTAGGTGAAGATGTAAAGCATATTTCTAATGTTTTAAGAATGAAATTAGATGATGAAATTCAAGTATGTGATACAGATACTTCAAATAATTATATAGTAAAATTGAAAGATTTTAGCAAAGATGAGATTATAGGAGAAATTAAAGAAAAAATCTTATCAGAAGCAGAATCAAATATTAATATTACTATTTTTCAAGGTATACCAAAATCAGATAAAATGGAGCTTATAATTCAAAAATCAACTGAACTTGGAGTAAAAGAAATAACACCTGTTGATATGGAAAGATGTGTTTCTAAAATTTCTTCAAAAGATGAAAAAAAGAAAATTGAAAGATGGCAAAAGATATCAGAAGTTGCAGCTAAACAGTCTGGCAGGGATATTATTCCTAAAGTTAATAATGTTGTAAAAATAAAAGATATTTGTGAAAATATAGAAAATTTTGATATGGTAATTGTACCATATGAAAAAGAGGAAAAATTTGATTTCAAACAAGCAATAGATTTAGCAAAAGAGCAGAAAAAAGAAAATTTATCAATAGGAATTGTTATTGGGCCAGAAGGCGGTTTTGATGCAAATGAAATTGAAAAAATGAAAAATTTTGGTGCACAAGTTGTTACATTAGGTAAAAGAATTTTAAGAACAGAAACCGTAGCCTTGGCAATGGTAAGTGTTATTATGTATGAACTTGGAGGTAATATATAATTGGAAAAAGAGAATGTAGTAAAAAAGAAGAAAAAAATAGCAATAGATGCAGATGAAGAATTAGCTCCAAAAACTAGAAGAAAAAAATCTGAAGAAGATGTTTCAACAGTAAAAAGAAAAACTATTGCAACAGATAAGAAAAGTGGAGAAAAAAAATCATCTGTATCAAAGAAAAAAATTGAAAATGACGATAATAAAGTAAAAAAAGCAACTGCAAAAAAGACTAAAGTATTAGATGAATTTGAGGATGATGTTTTTGCAGAGGCTGTTAAATCAACAAAGTCAGCCGTTAAAAAAACGACAAGAAAAACCGTAAAAAAAGTTCCAGAAAATGAAATTAGTGATGCAGATAAATCAAAGAAAAAAGTTGTAAAAGAGGAACCAAAATTAGTAAAAACAAGAAAAATTGTTGAACAAGAAGAGCCTAAAACAAAAACAGTTACAAGAAAAAAATCTGATGATACAACTACTGTAAAAAAGACATCAACAGCTGTAAAAAAGGCCAAAATTGGTACAGATGACGAAAAAAAGAAAAGTGCTAAAAGCTCATCAACAAGTGAGACAAAAAAAGCACGTACATCAGCAAGTACAAAAAAAACAGGAAGCACAACAACATCAACTAAAACGAAAAAAGCGACAACCAAAACAACTGCTAGTAGTAAAGTAGCAGGTGTAAAGAAAAAGTTATCAGAAGAAGTGGCAAAAGGAGCAAGCGAAAAATCTGGAACAATAAAAATTAATAGTGATTCAGCTAAAAAAACGGCTACAAAAGCAACTACAAGAAAGGCAACAACCAGAAATCCAGAAACAATAAAAGGAATATTTGAAGAGCTTGATAAAGAATTTGAAAATGAGGAATATAATAAAAAATTAAATATTACATCAATAGAAGATGAGATTGAAAACAAGTTTGATATAAATGAATTAGAAAAGGAAATAAGAAAGCAAAAAGAAATTCCAAACACAGATTTGAAAAATATAATAAAAATGTCTTGCAAAAGTTTGGTGTTTGCCATTGTATTTATTGCATTTTTTATTTTTGTAAATTTCGGATTTTATAAATTCAATAAAATTGCATTAATCAAAGATTTAAATATTTTTGCATTTGTATTTTTAGGAACAGCGATTTTGCTAATAGAAAGTGCATACAAAAATGAAAAAGCAAGTACATGTGCTAATGGCTTAGAAACATTAGCAATGGCAATATTTACATTAATACTACCATATGTATATCAAATTCATAAAAATGAATTTATAAAAACAATTAAGTATGCAGGGATGGTAGTTGGCATATATTACATAATTAAAATGATTATTGTATTTTTTTGTAATAAAAAGAAATACTTAAGGTCAAAAGAAGATTTTATAAAAGATGAAGAGCCTGATTCAGAATTTGATGACGACGACGATGATGACGAAGATGACGAATTTGATGATTTGGAATAAATTTTAATAAGTAGGGAGTCTTGAAAATGAAAAGCATGACAGGCTTTGGAAAAAGCAAATTAGAAATAAATGGAAGAGTTTATAATATTGAAATAAAATCGGTTAATCACAGATATTGTGATGTAAATGTAAGATTACCACGAAGTATAAGTTGTTATGAAAATGAAATAAAAAAAGAAGTTTCAAATAGAGTGGCAAGAGGTAAAATAGATGTTTTCATTGATTTTACTAATTATACTAATGAAGGTAAAAATGTTGTTATCAATAAGGAATTAGCAAAGTTATATATTAAACAATTAAAAGAGCTTGCAAATGAAGAATGTTTAAATGATAACATAAATATAACTGAAATATCAAAAATGCCTGATGTTTTACAATTAACATCAGAAGATGATGAAAGTGATACAATATTGCAAGAGCTAAAACAATGTTTAAATTCAGCATTAGACAATTTTGTAAATATGAGATTTATTGAAGGCGAAAAAATAAAAGAAGATTTATTACAAAGAATTGACCATATAAATTCAATGGTGGAGCAAATATCATTAAATAGTACTGGACTTATTGAAGAATATGTAGTAAAATTAAGGGAAAGAATCCAAGAAATACTAAAAACAGATATAGTGGATGAAACAAGATTAGCACAAGAAACAGTAATATTTGCTGATAAATCTTCAATACAAGAAGAGCTAACAAGGTTAAATAGCCATATACACCAATTTAAAACACTATTAAATAATGAAGGTGCAATAGGTAAAAAATTAGATTTTATTATTCAAGAAATGAATAGAGAATCAAACACAATAGCTTCTAAATCTGTAAAATTAGAAATTACAAATTTAGTAATTGAAATAAAAACAGAGCTAGAAGATATACGAGAACAAATTCAAAATATTGAATAATTCTGAAAGGACGTGATTAATTATGCAATTAATTAATGTAGGATTTGGAAATATAGTTGTAGCTAGTAGAATAGTAGCAATAGTAAGCCCAGAATCAGCGCCAATCAAAAGAATTATACAAGATGCAAAAGAAAATAAAAGTGTTATTGATGCAACTTATGGAAGAAAAACAAGAGCAGTATTAGTTATGGATTCAGGACATATTATATTATCTGCCGTTCAACCAGAAACAATAGCATCAAGATTAGATAAAGAAATTGAAGTTCAAGTATAAAAAAGGGAGGAATTTTATTATGATAGTAAAACCAAGTGTTGCAGAATTATTAAAAAAATCAAAAAACAGATTTGAGCTAGTAATAGCTACATCAAAAAGAGCAAGAAAAATAGCGATGGGAAGTGAACCATTAGTTGATACTTTAGAAGAATCACCAGTAACAATAGCTGCAGAAGAAATTGCAGCAGGAAAGGTGGAAATATGTTAGTAGTATTATCAGGAGTATCAGGAGCAGGAAAAGACACAATAAAAAAAGCATTAATAGCAAGAATGGACAATGTAGAATCATTACCATCTTATACAGATAGATTACCTCGTGAAGGTGAAAAAAATGGTGAAATATACAATTTTGTTTCAAAAGAAGAATTTGAAAACATGATTGCCAACAATGAATTCTATGAATATAATGTACATCATGAGCACTATTATGGAACATCAAGAAAATTAATGAATGAAAAAATTAAAAGTGGTAAAGTAATAGTAAAAGATATAGATGTAAATGGAACAGCAAATTTAATAAAATTATTAGGAAATGACACAAGAGTTGTAACAATATTTTTAAAAGTTCCAAAAGAAGTATTAGCTAAAAGATTAGAAAAAAGAATGGAAAAACCAGACTATAAAGAAATAACATTACGTTTAAATAGATTCGATTATGAAGAGTCAAAAATGGGAATGTATGATTATGTAATAAAAAATAATGACTTAGAAAAATCTATAAATGTAATAATGGAAATTATAAAATCTGAATTAAAAATTGAAAATCCAGAGTTCTAAAATAAAATG
>FR878234.1 GCA_000434335.1 Clostridium sp. CAG:492 | reverse complement strand
TCATCTTGCACATTATCAACATCATCGAACACAAAAGAGTGTTTTTGTCGTATATCTTTTAATTGATCCTCAACTCCACTAACTAAATAATCACCTTGTTCGTTTTTTTCAAACTCAAGTTTGTCAATATCTAATTTGCTAATAACATAATCAACATCCTTTGCTCCTTTAATGCTGTTTTTTAGTGCATTTGTTTTTTTGAATTCATCAAATTCCTTTGAGCCTTCTTCTTTTCCTCTGTTAAACTCTTCTTCTTTTATCTTGTCTATATCAAAGTCATCATTTGCTTTGATTTTTTCATTTAATTCATTTATTAAACTTTCTTTTACTTTTAAATCATTCTTGACAGATTCAGTTTTTGCCTTTTCTGCATTTAAATCATTACCATTTTCATCTAAAATACTATTGATTATGCTTTTTCTAGTACTTTCGTCCTCAATTACATTTAATAAATTCTCTAAAAAACCTCTTTTCATATTTTCTCCTCCTACGATTTTCTACGGGTTTTTCTTCCCTTGAATTTGATAATATTTGCTATTTTTAACGTCGTATGCCCAACACTTTAATTTCTTTATTGCCTAATCAAAAAAAGGCATAAAAAAGAAGCCCGTCGACTAGGCTTTTTCTTTGTTTGCATTAGCTGGTGTATGCGACTCCATTTAACCAACGGTCGCTTTTGGTTGGCACTAATTTTATTTACTTTGCTGTTCTTGTCCTTGAATAATCTTTTTCAAGTCTAGTTTCTTTACAAAATGCTGTAAGTTCTTTTTGAGTTTGTGCTAAATTTGCTTTTGCTTTTTTTACATCTTGTCCGGATTTTTCTAATATTTGCACTGTCCTTTTTTGATGTCTAATTTTATTTTCCAATGCTCTCTGTTTTTGTGTTGCCTCATATAGCGGAACTGATTCGCTATTTAAAATGACTTTAGCATTTTTCATCTCTTCTAGTTCTTTTTCTGTATATTGTGGTTTTGATATTCCTAGAATAATACCATGTGTTGCTCCTTTGTGACGACATCCATATTCCTCCCACAAGTCAGAGACGGTTGACCAAAGAGGATACTTTTTGCTTATTTTAGAATTATGATTTTTAGCATATTGTTTTCCTTGTGCTTCTGCATGAGTAGGTCTAGCTCCGAAGTGTGCTGGCACTTCGTAACCATCACACCCTAAATCATCTTCAATAGATTCATTCATACTACCAGTCGTTTGTTCTATTCCTGACATAACATTTCTTCTGACTGCAACTTCTAATTGTACATTTCTTCCAGCACTATCTTTAAGTGTAACTCCTTTATCTGCCAATTTTTGTACCGCCTGATTAATAGCTGTTGCATAATCAAAAGCCCCACTTATTACTTTTGTATAAGCTTCATCGACAATATCCACATAGGTTTGTTTGCTCCTAAAAGCAATTGTATTTGTAAAGTTTTTTAATATTCTATCTGTTTGCTTTAAACCTGCATTTAATATTTGATATTGCGTGTTTGATAATTTGAATGGTTTATTTCTATATTTATATAATTCTTTGTATACTTGTATATCATTTTTTGCAACATCTTCAAATAGCTCTTTTAATGCTTTTTTTCTATCTGCTGTTAGCATAGATGTTTCCATTAATGTTTTTTCAAATATTTCTTTACCGTTTGTCTGCACTAATATTTTTATCTGATTCTTTGTAGCTGAGCTGATATTACCCATTGCAGAAACTCTGCGAATAATATCTGCTGTAATATTAATATTTAGTTTAGTATATATATCTACAACATCATTAAATTCAATCATATTTAAATATTCAGGTGTTAACATATATTATTCCTCTTCTTCTTTTTTTTGCTGTTCTTTATTCTCATTTGTCTTTTTATCATCTTTTTTAATTTCTTCTATATTCCCAATCTCTTCTCCATTTACCCTGGCTTTTGCAGTTTCCTCATCTTCTCCAAGGAACTTAACTCTATATTCCCAAGCCTGTCGTATTCCTTGTGCAATATCTTGCCTAAATTCAGCTTTAGCGGTTTCTGTATCAACCATAAATCCATCTTTATCAACTACTTCTATATTGCAATCTTCAGTTACATTTTTATGAAACAATATTCTACCCAAAAGTAAAATTCCTTTACATATATCCTTTACAAATGTATTAACATTCTTTCTGTGTTTATTTGCATTCTCAACTAAATCTTGCTTATCTCCTACATATTGTGTTGCCGTTACAACACTACCATTGTCAAATTTATAGTATTTAGCTCCCAACCCCGCTTTAAACGATAACAAATCCAGAGCAAATTGAATGCCTTCCTTATCTTCGGTTACTCTTAATTCTGGGTTGTATTCTGTCACAGCTGGATCATCCTTTAAGCTTTTTTGTTGGTCTCCATATGTAACCCATTGCTGTCTCATGATATCATCTGGATATTGCTGTACTTCTTTTTCAATTACTGTGCCATCTTGTTGACTTATAGTTTTGCTTTGCGTTTGCACTATTTTTTTATTATAAAATACTTTTTTTCCACCTAAATAAAAATCCATAACAAAATTATTGAAAGTAATATCCGTTGATTGTAGTTGGTCTATTGCATTACCATACACTGAATACCCCATTCCATTTGTTTTGTAATCTATTTCTAATGGATTAGCAATTGCAGGTTTAAATATTGCAAACAATGGAATATTTGAATTTACTGTAAAACCTTTTGCAATACCATTTTTTTGAATTTCTTTTCCATTTTCATCTAAATATGTATTAGTTATTATATATTTTTCTTTCTTTCTCTTGTTATCCCAGATTAACCTGTGAATTTCTATATAATATTCTACCTTATCCCCAACTATATTCTCACTTGCAAAAGCAACATCAATAATCCTTCCATGTTCAACCTTAAGTGGTATAATTTGTTTGGCTGACAAATATATAATATCCAATTTTGTTCTTTCATTAGCTTTAATATTTGCACCTTTTGTTACCTCCGCATATTTTATTCTTAAAACTGCCCCCGCTGTTCCCATTGCCATTCCTTTTTCAAGTGTTTCAGGTAAATCCTCATATAATTTCATATTTTCCAATTGCAGTTCAAGGAACTTATTATTCGCTTTTGTTTGAAGTTCTGCATTACATTTTGTTTTAATTTCATCTTTCTCACTAAATAATATACTTGACCAATCTTCAGCAAGTCTTTTTGCCATTCCTAAAGTATACATTTTTCGCTCTTTTCCAGTTGAATCATGATAATTATGAAATTTTACTTGATTTTTCCACCAATTTTCCCATACCTGTATAAAATTATAATATTCTGTCGAAACTGTTCCATAACCTTCATTTCGTAAATGATTTAAAATAATACTATTGTCCATTTATGCTACCTCTCCTATATAATAAGATAATTCTTCAAACCAATACTCAAATGAATACACAAAACTATCCAAACTATCTATATCTGATGTTTTTCCATCATCTATCCATCTGTCATCTTTTGCTTTTTCATCGTACAGTGCTGTTTGAAGTGCCACTATAACTGTTTTTGTTGCATTTTTTATAAATGTTAATTTATCCAAATTTAAAATTCTATTAATTAACTCAATTCGGTCTTTTATTGCTGTCTTAATGCTGTCTTGTACTATAAGGTCTATTCCGTTTAATTGTAGTTCTCCATTCAGAGAATTGTTTAATACTTTTTCAGCACAATCGGCAAAAATAAAAGACACAGTCCCAAACTTATTCTGTATCTCTTTTATAAAATTTATTATCCATCTAAAAACTTCTCTTGTGCCTGTTCCCTTTGCAGGCATTTTATCGGATTTAATACATTGTACACCTTTAAAATCTCTTCTAATTTTAGTAGCTGTTATGCTGTGTGCAGACCCATTACCACCCCAATCAATTCCAATCGAGATAATAGAATTCATTTGGACTTCATCTGTAATAAATCTATCCGCATTATCGGAAATTTGTTGAAATATAAGACCTTCCGCAGCAACCCATAAACCTAAAATATTTCTCTTGTAGAAAACACCTTTAAACATTCTGATATATTGTTCTTTTTTCTTCTCTGATAAGGTTAAATTGTCATCTTGAGTGAAATGTAGATATAATATATGCTTTTCTTCAATCTTGTCTACAAATTCAAGTTTAAACCAGTGATTTGGATTATCTGGATTACAATTAAACCAGAATTTTGAGCCTTCAACGCTTAATCTTGCCAAGCCTTGTGTAACAAATGACTCTGGCATTAGTACAACTTCATCAAAAAATATTCCTGCTAATGTCATTCCGCTGTATTAAATCCTGTGAACTTTCATCTTTTCCACCAAATAAATAAAAATAGTTAGTTTTTCCGTTTTTACTAACTATTAATACATTATCACTTCTTTTATGTTCATATCTATATTTTAACGAATGCAGTTGTTTTTTTAGTGTGTTAATAACATTTCTATTAAGAGACCCTATCGTTTTTCCACATATAGCAAAATCACAATCATCAAAATTCTCCATTGCCCACATTATGAAACTAGGCGCCATCGCAATTGTTTTACCACTTCTTACAGCACCATCAGCTATAATTCCATCATAGTCTTTTACAGGAGAATTTTTGTTCCACCAAGTCATAATTTTTAACTGTTTTCTTGAAAAAGGTTTCCATTTAAAATTTGCTTTATTATTCTTCTTCATTCCAAATGTCCTCAACTTTTCCACTCAAAGCGTTGATAAATGAATTGTCAATTTCTTCATCTTCATCGTCTTGAATAATTAATTTGTTTATTGTTTCAATACATCTTCTTTTTGCTTCTTGTACTCTTGTTATACCTTCTTCAATTCTTTGTATAAGCTCATCTCTTGCCTCTAATTCTGTTACAATTTCTCTGTCCGTTGTAGTTGCGTAATGTTTTTTGTTAGTATCCCTAATAGATTTAACAGTCATTTCTTTTCCATCTGCAAGCCTTTTAATTCGTTTTAGCATTCGTTTTTCTCTTATATGTAACACTTTATATTCATCAAGCAATAAATCCTTTTCTCTTTTAATTTCAGAAGAATTCAGTATGTTTTTTTCATCTTCTTCCAACACATCATTGAGAAAATTTTCATATTCGCCTGTTGTTACCGCATTTTTGTTTTTGGGTGGAGCATGTCCACCTTTATTGCCTTTTGCATTTTGGTTGCCTTTTTGTGCATTGCTTTTTGTTCTGGTTAACTTATATTTGCGTATTATAGTTTTTAACTGATTTTGGGTGATGCTATATTTATCACATATTTCTTTATATTTAAGACCTTTTTTATAATCCTTTTTTATTTTTTGCTCTTCATTTTCTGTCACATTTTACCACCACCTCGTTTCTAACTCAATTTCAAAACCTTTTTTATATCTAAATTTCTGTTGTATGTTTTGTTATTTGGTAATGGTAGGTTAAATTCAAAATCTAGAGCTTTTATATATTGCTCATTGCTTAATTGTTTTACCTTTTTAGCCTCAATTTGAAATGTAGTACCATATTTATTCCAACATACATTTATCACATCAAAACCATTTTCTTGTAGCTCTTTTATCATTTCATCTTTATTATGAAAATGTTGAAAGTACCATTGACCTTCTCTATATGTAGATGTGAAATTATGATCATCTAAAAAAGTTAATCTGTTTTTTATTGCATTTCCGTTCTTAGACTCCCATATTTTGCATCCCTCTGTTGTTCTCCCAGAAATAAACAATCTATCATTAGTAAATAAATTTAAGCACGTTATTACACTTTCTTCCGCTTCTAAACTATCTACACTATTGAGTACACTATCGCATACAACAACGTCAAAATACTTATTTTGGTCTATGTACTTGATTAAATTATCGATTTGTTTATTACCCTTGCTAATGTTTATGGCCTTACCATTGTTGTTGTAAAATTCTAAACCTAGAGCATATTTATATTTCTTTGCAAGTGAGTTAATATAAGCTCCTTTACCACATCCAAAATCAAGGATAGAACTATCCTCTTTTCTTTGCTCCAGATATGGCAATACCAGGTATGTGTATAATGTGCTTTTATTTTGCTTAATGTCTTCTCGCTTTTCTACACTACGATTTAATTGAGCAAGACCTTGAACATAGGTTTTTCTCTCAATATCGCCATAGTAATACTTCCCATATTGTAGATTTAAGTAATAAACTACCTTTTCAAACTTGTCATCTGGCAATATGTAGGAATTTACTTTCAAATTTAACATTTTACAAGCTTTGACATACTCACATCCATAAATAACTTTATTTTTACATATAACACAGCTTAGAGCATTGCCGTATTTTAGCAATAGTTTGCATATCTCATTTACAATAGTTGCAAAAGCATTTTCGTTTGTAAAATCAGCATTATCTATCTCGATAAATTCTTGCTTTTTATAATCTTTTAATAAAGTTTGCGAATTATTTAATGTCTTATCAATTCCATTGTGTAGCTGGTTAAATTTTATTTCATCGCCTAATACAATTTTATCAACATACATAACTGGTATTTTAGTTATTCCGCATAATTTTGCTGTTTTTGTTCTCTGGTGGCCTGCAATAATAACATTGTTCTTTCTGTTTACAAGTACCGGCAATATAAAGCCTATATCATTGAATGAGCTTTTTAATTGTTCAATCTGTTGCTCTTCAATTCTCCTAGGGTTATATGGTGCCGGTTTTATAGTATCAATATCAGCATACTCAATCATCGAAACCACCTACCAAATAATTAACAAATCCGAATGAAACACCATTCTCATTAACGTATTTATTGAATAAATCAATTATTTTCTTGTATTCTTCCTCAGTGATTACAATTTCTTGTCTGTCTATTTTTAACTTATGTTCAAATCTTGTAGTTTCTGCGTAGCCATTGTCGTTTATATCCTCAAAAACATCATCATTAGTAAAATCATCAATATTAAAATTGTATTCTTCTAAATCTGGAATTGAGTCTAATAGATCCTGTACTTCTGCCTTTAATAAATCGTTATCCCATTCGGCAATTTCACTTGATTTATTATCAATCAGTCTAAACGCATTTATTTTTTCTTTAGATAAACCATCTGCAATAATACAAGGTACTTCATCTATATTGTTTATTTCTGCTGCTTTTAATCTTGTATGTCCAGCCACAACAACATTATCTTTTGTAATCAATATCGGTACTAAAAAACCAAAATCATTTATTGATTTAGCGACATACCTTGCCGCTTCTTCGTTCTTTCTCGGATTCTTTTCGTATGGAATTAGTTCCGTTCTTTTTTTGTAAACTATATTCATTATTTTCAACATCC
>FR878233.1 GCA_000434335.1 Clostridium sp. CAG:492 | reverse complement strand
TAGAATTCTATTGTATTAAATTAACAAAGTATGTTAAAATAAACAGTGTGTAATCAAAAGTGCTGCTGTAGCTCAGTTGGTAGAGCAACAGATTCGTAACCTGTAGGTCGGGAGTTCGATTCTCCCCAGCAGCTCCAATAAACTAAAATGGAGATGAACATATGGGATTTTTTGATAAATTAAAACAAGGATTAAGCAAAACAAAAGAATCATTTAATGAAAAAATAAATAATGTATTTAAAAATTTTAGAAAAGTAGACGAAGATTTATTAGATGAATTAGAAGAAGCGTTAATAATGTCAGATGTTGGAATGGAAACATCTGTAAAAATAATAGATAACCTTAGAGAAAAAATAAAAGCAGAAAAAATTGAAGATGCAGATTTAGTAAAACAAGCATTACGTGAGCAAATGCAAGAAATATTAGATTCTGTAGATTCAGACCTAAAATTAGAAACCAAACCATCAGTAATATTATTTGTTGGAGTAAATGGAGTTGGAAAAACAACATCAATAGGAAAAATTGCCAATAATTTACGTAAAGAAGGGAAAAAAGTTATTGTTGCAGCAGCAGATACATTTAGAGCAGCAGCAGTTGAACAATTAGAAGTATGGGCAAACAGAGCAAATGTTCAATTAGTAAAAAAAACAGAAGGAACAGACCCTGCTTCAGTTGTATTTGATGCAATTAAAACAACAAAGCAAGAAGATGCAGATGTATTAATAATTGATACAGCAGGAAGATTGCACAATAAAAAGTATTTAATGGATGAATTAATAAAAATAAACAAAGTAATAGATAAAGAGCTTCCAGATGTATCAAAAGAAGTATTAATGGTGTTAGATGCAACAACAGGACAAAATGCTATTTTACAAGTAAAAGCATTTAAAGAAGCTGTTAATATAAATGGTTTAGTTTTAACAAAATTAGATGGAACATCAAAAGGTGGAGCTGTTATAGGAATTGTATCAGAAAACAATTTACCAATTAAATTTATTGGGGTTGGAGAGCAATTAGATGATATGCAAAAATTTAACTCAACAGATTTTGTAAATAGTATAATATAACAAATAGAGGGTGAGTAATTTGAAAAATGAAAAAGTAAAAAGAAAAAAATCAGCTAAAAGAAGAACCATTGTAATAATATTTTCAATAATATGTTTAATAATTGCATATGTAATGTACAGAGGAAATTATTTAGAATATTTGGAAATTGGAAAGAATTATATAGGTGCATTTTCAGGTGAAATAAAGTATAGGTCTATAACAATTGTTATATCATTTTTGTGGATATTTGGATTAATGTATATAACAAACAAAAGAATACAAAAAGGCTTAAAACCATTTTTTACAGAAGAAAAAAAAGAGATGCCTAAATTACCAAATAAATCAATTTCGTTTATAACTGCAGCAATTGGAAGTGTTATAACATCAAACATATTCTTACAAAAAACAATATTATTTTTTAATAGCACATCATTTGGAAATGGAAAAACAGATTTAGTATTTGGTCACGATATAGGATATTATTTATTTATAAAACCCTTTTTACAAGCTGTTTTAATATATATGTTAGTTACGTTTGCTATATCAACAATATATGCAGCAATATACTATATAATTAGCTTAAATACACAATTTACAAATGGAGTTACAACAGAGTCATTAAAAAATTCAATAATAAAGCAGCAATTATTAAATAATGCAAAAATCATAGTTATAATTATTGCTATTTTGACCTTTATAAATGCAGAAGATTTATCATCAAGACCATTTATGACAGTTGGAGAAAATGAATACTCATATGCAATATCTGGAGCTGGAACATCAGATATTTCAATTAAAGTATGGGGGTATAGGGCATTATCATTTTTAATGATTATAGCTATTTTGGTTGGAATATCTGCATATAATAAGAAAAAAAATAGAAGATTAATAA